>CAZKJY010000032.1:0-10441 GCA_964553165.1 uncultured Enterobacteriaceae bacterium | reverse complement strand
TGATGTCAACGATGCCGTTTCCGTTACTGAACGGGCAGTCAAACATGCTAGAGAACACAAGGGTAGCGGACCTGTCAGCCAGGAGGTCAGCGCCAAGGAAATTATTGGTGAAGCTCCCGCCATGCAGGAAGTATTTCGCTCTATCGGCAGACTTTCCCATTCCAACATCACTGTGCTGATCAAAGGCGAATCCGGCACTGGCAAGGAACTGGTTGCGCAGGCCCTGCATCGGCATAGCCCCCGCGCGCAGAAACCTTACATTCCCCTGAACGTGGCCGCCATACCCCGAGACCTGATCGAATCCGAACTTTTTGGCCATGAGAAAGGCGCTTTTACCGGAGCAACCCAGCAACGAATTGGTCGCTTTGAACAGGCTGATGGTGGCACACTTTTCCTGGATGAAATCGGGGACATGCCGATGGAAACCCAGACCCGTCTTTTAAGGGTCCTGTCGGATGGTGAATTTTACCGCGTAGGGGGACTCAGCCCGATCAAGGCAGACGTACGTATTATTGCAGCCACGCACCAGAATCTTGAAGAACGTGTACGTGAACATCTGTTCCGCGAAGACCTATACCATCGCCTGAATGTCATACCAATCCATCTCCCCAAATTGTCAGAACGTCGCGAGGACATTCCGGCGCTGATGCAACATTTCCTGCAGAAAGCCGCCAGGCAGATGGGAGTGGAAAGTAAAATCATCCGCCCTGACACCCTGAAATATCTGACAGGCCTGAGCTGGCCGGGTAATGTCCGGCAACTGGAAAACTTCTGCAGCTGGATTACTGTCATGGCACCAGGTACAGAAGTCTTTATCAATGATCTGCCGGAAGAGTTTCTCAGACCCAGTTCCCAGGGCAATGTTTCTGGCGACTGGGCTCAGACCCTGAAAAACTGGGCAGACCAGGAGCTCAGTCTTGGCCACACCGGTATTCTGCAGCAGGCAACACCCATTTTTGAAAAGTGCATGATTGAAGTTGCCCTGAAGCACAGCGGTGGACGAAAGCGGGATGCTTCTGAATTACTGGGCTGGGGGCGAAATACACTGACCCGAAAAATCAAGGAACTCGGCCTGAACGCTGTCAGCGATGATGGCGACAATTAGGCTCCTTTCCATGACTGACTGCCTGCATGTTCAACATCGTTCTTTTTGAGCCAGAGATTCCACCCAACACCGGCAATATCATTCGTCTGGCCAGCAATACCGGCTCGCGTCTGCACCTGATTGAACCGCTTGGATTCTCGCTGGATGAAAAAAGCCTGCGTCGCGCCGGTCTCGACTATCATCAGTACAGCAGTGTTCAAACCTATACCGACTGGGAGGATTTTTTAAGGCAGCATCATGCTGGACGAATTATTGCCTTCAGCACCAAAGGCACGGCGGTATATGCCGACTTTCAGTATCAGGTTGATGACTATTTGCTGTTTGGGCCGGAAACAAGGGGCTTACCTGACACCATTCGCAACTCGGAAAAGCTTACCGCCGTGCTGAAAATTCCCATGCAGGACAACAGTCGCAGTTTGAATCTTTCCAATTCAGTCAGTGTGGTGGTTTACGAAGCCTGGCGACAGACAGGCTTTACACAGTAAGCCTGTCTGCCCCAGGTGACAATCAGCCGTTCGCTTTTTCCTGTTCCTGCTGTTTTTGTCTGGCTTGCAGGTATACGGCCTCGAAATTTACCGGAGCCAGCATCAGTGACGGGAAGGTTCCCTTGTTGGCCAGGCTGTCAATGGTTTCTCGGCCGTAGGGGAACAATACATTCGGACAGGTAATATGCAGGGCCTGGGTCAGCTGTTCACCCTCGAGTCCCTGAATCTCAAAGACGCCAGCCTGCTGCACTTCAATAATGTACATGGCTTTGTCGTCCTGATCTTTGACTTCCGCGGTCATCGTCAGCACAACTTCATACAGGTTGTCCTGGAATTTATTTCCCTTGGTGCTCATGTTGAAACTCACCCTGGGTTTATACGGCGACTGAAAGACAGCCGGCGCACTTGGTGCTTCAAAGGAAATATCCTTGACGTAAATTCGCTGTACCCTGAAAGTGATCGCCGGACCACCTGCCTGCGGCGCAGCCTGTTCAGTTGCCTGCTTGTCAGTATCTGCCATGTTACTTTTCCTATGTGTAGTTCTAATTGCTAAATAATGATTACTTTACTGCGCTTACATTACATTCATTACATACATTCAGTGAATGCCTTAGACCAGCGGTAAACCCTGTGACTGCCACTCTGCTATTCCGCCAGACAATCTGTAAACCTGGGGATGTCCCCTGCTTTCCAGTTTGCGTAGTGCATCGCCTGACTGGTGTCCCATCTGGCAGACTACGATCGTCGGCTTTTCCTTGTATTTATCGAGCTCTGTAATACGTTCGTCCAGTTTGGCCAAAGGAATATTGATCGCGTTGACGATATGCCCCTTGTCAAAAACTTTCTTGTCCCGAATATCCAGAACCAGGCCATCCTGGTGATTGATAAGACGGGTCACCTCATGAATCCCGATTGCCTTGCCGCCTTTCTTTTTCAGATAAATCACGAGGGCCGCCAATAAAATCAGCCACAGCCCGGAGAGAATCCAATGATTAATCAGAAATTCAAGAAACTGCGCCATAGCCCACTCAGACTGCCTTCAAGGAGGCACGCAGTATAAAGAACAACGCGGGCATAGTAAAACTCAGCTGCCCAAAAATTGGGCATTGCTTGGTTTAACTAAATCCGGTGAAAGCCTATAATTTCCGTTTCCCTGGATGTAACTAACTCAGCAATATGACTCAGCCAAAAACACCTACCCTGCTATTGATTCTTGATGGCTGGGGCTACCGCGATAGTCCTGAAGCCAATGCCATCAGTCTGGCAAACACACCGGTCTGGGACAGGCTCATGCAAACCTGCCCACATACCCTGATTCACACCTCTGGATTAAAAGTTGGTTTGCCGGAAGGGCAAATGGGCAATTCAGAAGTCGGGCACATGAACCTCGGTGCCGGTCGGGTGGTTTACCAGAACCTGACCCGGATCAATAAAGCCATAACGGACGGCGATTTCTTCACCAACCCGGCGCTGACCGACGCCTGTGCAAAAGCCAAGGCCGTCGATGGCGCCCTGCACATCATTGGCCTGCTATCGCCTGGCGGCATTCACAGTCACGAAGATCAGATTGAAGCCATGATAGATCTGGCGCTGCAACAGGGCTGCCAGAAGATCTATTTACATGCCCTGCTGGATGGCAGGGACACCCCGCCCCGCAGTGCCGAAAACTCTCTGCGCAGATTTTCTGAAAAGCTCGCACTCAGTGGCAAAGGCCAGATCGCGAGCATCACAGGCCGATACTTTGGCATGGACCGTGATAATCGCTGGGACCGGGTTGAAAAGGCCTATCTGGCCATCGTTGAGGGACAGTCTTCCCTGCAATACCAGGATGCCCAGGTTGCTTTGGAAGAAGCTTATGCACGGGGCGAGGACGATGAGTTCGTTTCTGCTTCCTGCCTGCTCGACCCCTCGGGAAAACCGCTAAGGATGAAGGATGGTGATGCGGTGGTTTTCATGAATTTCCGCGCGGACCGTGCCAGAGAGCTGACCCGCGCCCTGATCGATACAGATTTTTCAGGTTTTGAACGTCCCCGGCAAATTGCTTTCAGCACTTTTGTCATGCTGACCGAATATGCTGATGACATCGACGCAGCCTGTGCCTATCCGCCGGAAAAACTGACCAACTCTCTGGGTGAATATCTGGCCAATCAGGGATTGTCCCAGCTACGCATTGCTGAAACCGAGAAATATGCCCATGTCACCTTCTTTTTCAGCGGTGGCCGGGAACAGGAATTTGCCGGTGAAAAGCGCATCCTGGTGCCTTCTCCCAAGGTTGCCACCTATGATCTGATGCCGGAAATGAGCGCCTATGAAGTCTGCGAAAAGCTGGTATCTGCGATTAAAAATCGTGAATTTGACGCTATCATCTGCAATTTTGCCAATGGCGACATGGTTGGCCACACCGGCAACCTGGCGGCAGCTATCAAGGCGGTGGAAGTACTCGATGCCTGTCTTGGCATGATCACCGAGGCCATTCTGTCTGTTGATGGCAATTGCCTGATCACTGCTGACCATGGCAATGTTGAACAGATGCTTGATGAAAAGACCGGTCAGGCACTGACATCCCACACAGATGGGCCAGTGCCCCTGGTTTATGTCGGCAGGCAAAAGCTCAATCTGCGGGAGGATGGCTCACTGTGTGACATTTCACCCAGCCTCCTCAGCCTGATGAACCTGGATATCCCGCCAGAAATGAGCGGGTATTCCCTCATTGACTATACATGACCCCAACAGTTGCCAGGTGTCTTCCGATATTTTATGTAAGCACTTACTTACTTCTTAGCCCTTTTGTTTACTCACAGGAAAATCCGACGCAGGCAGATCTCAATGCGCTCGGCCGGACCATTACAAGGGTACAGGACCAGATAGAGGAAACTCGCAGACAACGTAGCCAGCTGGAAACCGATATCGAAAGCCGTGAACGGGAAATCAGCAGTCTGCTGGCCAGCATTGCTGAAATACAGCAGCAGATCAGCGCTGGCGGAGAGCGTCTTGCCGAACTTGAAGCCCAGGCGGCCCAGCTCAATGTCCGGCGTGAAGCCCAGCAGCAACAAATTGCCAGCTATCTGCGCGCTGCGTATCAGAATGGTCAGGAAGAGTATCTTAAATTACTGCTGAACCAGGAAAACATCAGCCGAAGTGCCCGTTTACTGCGTTACTATCAATATTTCAGTGTTGCCAGAAGCAATAAAATCGATGAATTTGATGCTATCCTGCAGGAAATAAACGCTATCAGCGTCGAAATCCGAGAAACAAGACAAAACCTGCAGGAACAGCAGGCAAGTCTGCAGACACGGCAAGCGCAGCTACAAGAGGAACAGCAGGAGCGCCAGACCCTGATGCAGTCACTGGATACCCAACTCGCCTCCAGTAACAGTGAGCTGTCCCGCCTGGAAGTACAATACACGGAAATGGAACTCCTGCTGGAAGAACTGGCCAGAGCAGTTTTTGATCTGCCGCTGGGATCCCAGGCTGAGGAGTTTCCCTCCCTCAAGGGAGCCCTGCCCTGGCCTATTGAGGGACGCCTGCTAAACCGTTTCGGCGCCGCCTATGAAGGCAGTGATCTGCGCTGGGAAGGCATCACCATTGCAGGAACTGCCGGTGCCGATATCCGGGCAGTGCATCGTGGCCGGGTCATTTATGCTGACTGGTTTTCCAGCTCCGGGCTGCTCTTGATAATTGACCATGGTGGTGGTTATATGAGCCTCTATGCACACAACCAACTGCTCTATAAGGCTGTTGGTGACTGGGTTCTGGCGGGCGAACCGATTGCGGCACTGGGGAATACCGGAGGCCGTGGTGAAGAAGGTGTCTATTTCGAAGTTCGCTACAATGGAGATGCTCAGGATCCTCTTTCCTGGTTAAGAGCACGATAGGTAAACTCGGTAAGCTATGAATCTACTAACCTTATGTAAGCGTCAGCTGGCCCAAATCATGGCCATTCTTTTATTGGGCACGCCAGTCATCGCCCTGGCCCAGGCTGACAATGATGAGGCCGGGGCTGATCTGCCTCTGCCATTGAATGAAGTCAGAATCTTTGCTGAAGTGCTGAACCGTATCCGCAGCTCATACGTGGAACCCATCGATGACAAGACCCTGCTGGAAAATGCCGTGAAGGGCATGCTTGCCGGGATTGATCCGCATTCCAGTTATCTCGCCAATGAGGATTATGACCTGTTGCAGGAGAACACCACTGGCGAATTCGGCGGACTGGGCGTTGAAGTCGGTGTCGATAATGGCTTTATCACCATCATCAGTCCTGTGGATGGTTCCCCTGCTGACCGTGCCGGAGTCCGTGCCGGTGACATTGTGATCAAAATTGATGATACCCCGACCACTGACACAACCATTGAAGAAACAACCGAACTGATGCGTGGGCCACCTGGCTCCGAAGTGGTTCTGACCATTCTGCGGGAAGGTGCCGATGAAGCTATGGAGATCACCGTTGTCCGCGATGTGATCCGTTCCCGCAGTGTGCGTTCACGCTTTCTTGAGCCGGGTTACGGCTATGTCAGGATCTCCCAGTTTGTCACCGGCACCGGCGGGGAAGTCGTCACCGCACTGGAAAATTTCCATCTTAGCGACACCGAGTTGCAGGGCGTGATTCTGGATTTGCGTAATAACCCGGGCGGCGTATTGCAGGCAGCAGTCGATGTGGTTGATGCCTTTATTACCGAAGGCCTGATTGTCTACACGGAAGGACGTGATGAAAGCTCCTTTACGCGATATGAAGCCACGTCCTCGGATCCAAGCCATGGCGTCCCCTTGATTGTATTGATTAACGAAGGTTCCGCTTCCGCATCGGAAGTGGTTGCCGGTGCCCTGCAGGATCACAACCGGGCAGTAATCATGGGCACACAAAGTTTTGGCAAGGGATCTGTGCAGACTGTACTGCCACTCACCAATGACCGCGCTATCAAATTAACCACAGCCCTCTATTACACTCCGAAAGGACGTTCCATACAGGCCCGCGGCATTACCCCGAATATTATTGTCCGTCAGGGACGGGTAACCGATGTGCCTGATAATCCCGCGCTATACCGGGAAGAGGATCTCGCAGGACATCTTGAAAATACCGATGAGCCGGAACCGGATGCCTCGCTGGATATCAGTGGGGAAAGAGTCATTGTGACTGACTACCAGTTGAATCAGGCACTGAGTATTCTCAAGGGTCTGGCCCTGTTGAGAGCACGCCCCTATTAATAAACCTATTAATAAACCTTCGGCCTTATCCAGTCGTCTGCCTGCCTAGCGGACGCAGATACCTTTCTCGCGCATGTAGGCTTTGGCCTCAGGGATGCTGTATTCGCCAAAGTGAAAGATGCTCGCGGCCAGCACGGCATCGACTTTTCCTTCCTGAATACCATCGACCAGATGCTGCAGGTTACCAACACCCCCGGAAGCAATTACCGGCACAGAAACTGCCTCGCTGATAGCCCGGTTCAGCGCCAGATCAAAACCGTTTTTGGTTCCGTCCCTGTCCATACTGGTGAGCAGGATTTCGCCGGCGCCATATCGCACCATGCGTCTGGCCCACTCAATGGCCTCTAGGCCTGTTGCCCTGCGTCCACCGTGGGTGAATATCTCCCAGCGCGGGGGCTCCCCCTCAGCGGAAACCTGTTTGGCGTCAATCGCAACCACAATACACTGTGATCCGAAACGCTCTGCTGCCTGTTTAACAAAATCAGGATTCAGCACGGCACTGGTATTGATGGCAACCTTGTCGGCGCCGGCATTCAGCATCATGCGAATATCCTCCAGCGTACGGATCCCTCCGCCAACCGTGAGAGGAATAAAAACCTGACTGGCGATCTCTTCTACCGTGTGTACCGTCGTATCACGATCCTCATGACTGGCGGTGATATCCAGAAAAGTAATTTCATCAGCCCCCTGGTCACAGTAGCGCTTGGAGACCTCAACCGGATCGCCGGCATCGCGAATGTCGACAAACCTGACGCCTTTTACGACACGTCCGTTTTCACAGTCCAGACAGGGAATGATGCGTTTTGCCAGAGTCATGCTTTTCCATCCCAGCTCAGAAAGTTTTTCAGTAACTGTAACCCGCAGTTCTGGCTTTTTTCCGGATGAAACTGCACAGCAAAAATATTTTCGGCTGACAGGGCAGAACAGAATGACTGGGGATACTCACTCAAGCCGACAACTTCAGCACTGCTCTTGCTGCCGGTATCCGGAATCACATAATAGCTGTGCACAAAATAAAAGCGGCTCAGGTCGGGAATGTTTTGCCACATCGGATGATCCCTGCACTGCCTGACTTCATTCCAACCCATGTGGGGAACTTTCAGGACTTCTCCTTCCGCATCATGCTGACCTTCCTGAAATCGAACCACCTTGCCAGGAAAAAGGCCAATACAATCCACCCCATTATTTTCGTCCGAACTTTCCATCATTGCCTGCATGCCGACACAGATGCCCAGGATTGGTTTTACCCGCCTGGCTTCCCGCAGTAATTCATCAATTTTCAGTCGCCGGATTTCCGCCATGCAATCACGCATGGCGCCAACACCCGGGAAAATCAGCCGGTCTGCTTCGTGAATTTCCGCAGGATCTGCAGTAATGCTCAGAGAAATATTTTCACCGACATGCTCAAGGGCCTTCCCCACGGAATGGAGATTGCCCATGCCATAATCAATCACTACTACTCGATTCATCTGTTGCTTCGGTTATCTTTCGAAAAATATAAGCCAAGGAACCCGCTTGCTGCCTTTAAAAAGCGTTATGAGCGCAGCCAGAACAAAGTAAACGCTTTGGTGTCAGAGTCATGACTCTGACACCTTCAATCCGGTAAGTGCAATAGCTTTTAATCAGAGACTTCCCTTCGTAGAAGGAACAGATCCCTGCATGCGTGGGTCCACTTCTATGGCCATGCGCACCGCGCGCCCAAATGCCTTGAACACGGTTTCAATCTGGTGATGCGCGTTGGCCCCTTTGAGGTTGTCAATATGCAGGGTCACCTTGGCATGGTTGACGAAACCCTGGAAAAACTCATAGAACAGATCAACGTCAAAATCGCCGACCCTGCCTCGCGAAAACGGGATCTGATACTCCAGGCCCGGACGACCTGAGAAATCGATCACCACCCGGGAAAGCGCTTCATCCAATGGCACGTAGGCATGTCCATAACGACGGATGCCGGTTTTAACCAGCGCCTTATCCATGGCCTGACCCAGCGTAATGCCCAGATCTTCCACTGTGTGGTGGGCGTCGATCTCCAGATCTCCCTGAGCATTGATTTCCAGATCAATCATGCCATGACGTGCAACCTGCTCGAGCATGTGCTCCAGGAAAGGCAGCCCGGTACTTACCTTGAACTTGCCCGTGCCATCCAGATTGATACTGACACTGATCTGGGTTTCGTTAGTATTGCGCTCAACTGTTGCGGTCCGTGAATCGGCCATGAGGTTTCAATTTCCAGCTAGGAAGAAAACGCCGATTATACTGCCTTTACGCCTTTAAAGTGAAAAAATGAAGCGCTTTCATTACACTTGCATGCCATGCAGAAACGCCAGCAAACCATGACCCTCCCCTTTTCAGCCACCGTTCTTGACTGGTTCAGAGAGCATGGCCGCAAACAGCTTCCCTGGCAGCAGAATCCAACTCCCTACCGGGTCTGGGTTTCTGAAATTATGCTGCAGCAGACCCAGGTTGCTACGGTCATCCCCTATTACGAGCGGTTCATGCAGCGCTTTCCGCAGTTAAGCGACTTGGCCAGAGCCGATGAAGACCAGGTCCTGCACTACTGGACCGGACTTGGCTACTACGCCCGCGCCAGAAACCTGCACAAAACAGCAAAGATTATTCAGCAGGACTATCAGGGAAAGTTCCCAGCAAGTGTCAGCGAGCTGGAAAAACTGCCCGGCATCGGACGTTCCACCGCCGGAGCAATTGTTTCACTGGCCTACAATAAGCGCGCCGTGATTCTGGACGGCAACGTCAAGCGTGTGCTCTGCCGTTATCATGCCGTGGAGGGGTGGCCCGAACAGGCTCAGACCCTCAAGCAACTCTGGCAAATTGCCGAACAGTACACCCCTGCCAGTGATTGCCGGCACTATACACAGGCGATGATGGATCTGGGGGCGACTGTCTGTAGCCGCAGCAAACCCGATTGTGAACACTGCCCCTTACACCTTAACTGTCTGGCCTACCAGAGCGAGCGCTGCGATGAGTTTCCCCGGCGAAAACCCCGTAAAACCCTGCCTGTGAAATCCATCCACATGCTGATTCTGCTGTCGCCGGACAGGCAAAAGGTACTGCTGGAAAAAAGGCCGGGACAGGGTATCTGGGGAGGCCTCTGGAGTTTCCCGGAATATGCCAGTCCCCAGGAGCAATCCAGCCTGCTGGCCAGACTGGATGCCCAGGCAAATGAGGCAGTCATCAAGCTGGACACTATCCGTCATACCTTCAGCCATTTTCATCTGGACATCAAACCCCGGCTACACTGTCTGGATAGGCTGCCGTCCCTGCTCATGGAGAAGCCGGGCCTGTACTGGTATGATTTGAAAAAGCCATCAGAACTGGGGCTTGCCGCGCCGGTTTTAAGCCTTATGGCAGCACTGGAAAGAGTAATATGAGCAGAAAAGTCATTTGTCGAAAATATCAGCAGGAAATGGAAGGGTTACTGACCCCGCCTTACCCAGGCCCCAAGGGCCAGGATATCTATGAGAATGTCTCCAAACAAGCCTGGCAGGAATGGCAGCAGTTACAGACCCGACTGATCAATGAAAAAGGCCTCAGCATGATTAATGCGGATGACAGGGCTTACCTGACCCAGGAAATGGAAAAATTTCTTGCCAATGAGGCCCATGACGAAGCTGAAGGCTATGTTCCCGAG
>CAZKJY010000031.1:0-10471 GCA_964553165.1 uncultured Enterobacteriaceae bacterium | reverse complement strand
TATCCACTTTGCCGTCAATTGTGCTTCCTTAAGCTGCCCCGACCTGCGCCTTGAAGCCTACCAGGCAGCAAAACTGGACGCTCAGCTGGAAGAACAGACCCAGCACTTTCTGACACAGTCAAAAGGCCTGCAGACGCGCGACTCCCTTATCAGGGTTTCCAGAATCTTCGACTGGTATGAAGAGGATTTTGAGAGCCGCGGCGGTGTTGAACGTTTTATACGGCACTACCGCCCGGAGCTCGAATTCAGTGAGGCTGATGCCAGTTTGCCCTATAACTGGGCGCTCAATTCAAAGCAGTAACTACTGATCTGTGAAGAAGATATCACCGTAGTAGGCTCTGGTGCTCTGTCCGGTATTATCACTGTCACTCATGATGGCAATAGCGTGTATCATCAGTACATCCTCTCCAAACAGCGTCTGAAAATCTTCCCGGATATTGCGCTTTTCATTCAGCCATTGTCCGGCCTCAGTCTCTCCCGAGCGTAGCGATAGCATGACAGCATTTCTGGTCACTGCACTTTCCCAGGTACTGCCGACTGCCTGTTGACTGGTCCAGGCATAATTAATTGCTTTTGTTTCCCAGAAGAACAGCCCGCCCGACACCACGACAAAGATTCGTGCGGGGTAATCATCGCCCTCACGTGTCTGTTCATCGTTTCCCCTGTACACATTCTCAACCTTCCAGGACCAGTTGAGATAGGGAGTCTTTTCCAGGTCTATATCTGCCTCATAAAACAGACCAGAAGCACTGGCAGCACTGACAGCTTGAAGAATCTGCCGCTGGTTTTCCTGAACCAGTTGGTAATCAGTATGGCCGACAAATGACTGCTCCTCCCAGCCTGACAGATCTCCCGTTGAGAATGAACCGACTGCAATTGTGTCACTGAAGGCAGGCCGAATGATATTGCCCAGCAAAACAGCAATACCAAAAGTAAACATCACACTTTGCTTACCCATAAACAGTCAACACCGAAGGTACAAGAGCGTGCAGGATTCAATCAAGGTTACGGGCTTCCCGCGCGTCGGAAATACCACCGGCATTGATGACATGAGTGAACCCTGCTTCCTCAAAAATGAGCTTTGCACGACCTGCTCTAACGCCCGAAACACAATAGAGACGAATATCGGCATCCGCTGGCAGACTAAGCTGTGAACGCAAGGTATTTGAGCTTAATTCCTGGAGCGGCATGTTCCTGTCACCATCAATATGATCAGCCTGATATTCTTCTACCGTCCTGACATCGATCCAGACTGTTTCTGCGGTGACGGCAGGAGGTTCCAGCATAATATTTGTACAGGATGCCAGCACTGTTACCAGCAGGAGGAGAAGAAACCTGAAAACAAGGGGATTTTGCATGATTTGCACTCCATTCTTTTCTTTTTTTGCATCTTCACTGATGTCTTAACATTATTCAAGCCGGGTGTGATCAATAAAGCTTCGGACTTGAAATAAATCAATGTGGCTCGATGTCATCTGCCCAACCCGGAGGAGAAATGATGAAAAGTCAGGCTGTCCGCGATTAGATGAATTAGATTTTTTAGTATTCCGGGAAGCAACGATGACTGCATTTGCTTCCCGGAATTCAATGGATCAAAAGTTCAGGCGAATTGAAATCCGAATGCCGGAAATATCATTATCATCGACTTCCGTATTGGTGTAAGAAACCGCTGCTGAAACAGCATTTTCAAAATGATATCTCCCGCCAACATTGATACTGGTGCCAGATTCATCATAGACATCCTGATATCCAAAACCTCCTTCAAACTCAAGCTGACTGTTAAATAAATGGCGAACCCCAAGATCAAACCCATAGCCACTTTCATCGTTTGACCCGATTTCAGCATCGACCAGCGAAATGACGCCAAACAGATCAGTTTGTTCAGACAGTGGCGTATGCCCGCCAATTCCTACTCCAGCTTCAGTCGCATCAATATTAAAATCAAATTCGGTGTCTGAAAATGATGCTGTCAGGAACAGTATGTCTGTGAGCGCAAGCGAACCTACAAGATCAAAGCCATCACCATCCACATTCAGTGGACCGACATCATACTCCAGCGTGCTAAACCCCGCTTCGACAAAAGTGTAGTTGATATCCTGCGCATTTGCCTGCAGGGCAGACATAGCCATCAAACAGCCAAAACCAATTTGTAGATATTTCATTCTTTTCTCCCTTTTCACAAATTAATTGATAAGCAAGCGCCTGGGGGTAAACAGTCACCTAGCACCGAGCCCCTGATAAATGGGTTACTACTTGCTCGGGCCTATAATGGGAAATCCCTGAAATGAAATCTGCCATTACGGTCACAGATAGCGAAAAATCTGCACCGTTGTGGCCAAAAGTGGATTACTTCAATTAATTCAGCAGCTTGGATTACGACAATGTGTGAAGTTGACCCAAACCAACGGGCTTCAGCGGAGTGTTACATTGCCCTGACTATCAACATTGAAGGTGGCAACCAGTGGATTCTCTCCATCGGATCTCAGCGTGGTATCGGGCAATTCTATGCGCCCATCCTGGTAAAGTATGGAGCCTCTGACTGTTGCCGGAGTAGTATCCCTTTTCGAATACATGTTGGTATATATCTGGTAGTCGCCTTCAAAAGCCGTCGGACTTAGCCAGATTTCGTTCCCTGGTCCCTGCAGGTTGTCTTCTTCAAAGGCCGCATCCGACCCTGGAAAGGTCCGCGATGCAAAATCATATTCATTTCCCATTGGGTCTATGATGTGCAGGTCCACATCATCGCTTGTTCCCCAGGAAATGACGACCAGGACAAAGGTCTGCATGAGTAAGGCCCGGCAGGCATTCAGTTCATCCTGGGTGCTGGAAAGGATATCACCATCTGGAATCTGTGCCTGGCACATGGCGAGTTCTTCCTGCGTTCGTGACAATATTTCAGAAGTGGTGTCCAGTTCTGCGCCCTGTGAAGCCAACTGGTCTCGCAAGGCATCTAATTCATCCGCCTGGGAGGCGAGCTGATCTCTCAGGGCTTCCAGTTCGCCCTGCATTTCAGCTGTGATGTCTTCAATCAGTTGCGGTGAATCGCCGGTATTGGGAAAAAATGGCATGGTAACGATGGCCAGCAGCATGAAAGCGCCCAGCGCCGATGCGAACAGATCAAGCGCTGACATGCTGAAGATATTGATTTCCTTGTTTCTAAGTTTCAAGGATTACCCTTTCCCCGATTCCAAAGTGTATTCAGTCTACCTGTTAGGCCTGGCAGCAAGGCTGGCGCATAATATGACATGATTGATGCAGATTTTCTATCACCCGGCGGGCACCGCGAGATTGATTAGCATGTTAAAAATGAAACAGGCTGGCGCTGTGATAAACGCGGGGAAGCTGCAGGGCGTATTTCCGGGAAACCATACCGACATCCAGTTCCTTGACGATGGATGTCGGCAGTCAGGTATTTTTATTCAGGAAGTACATCTTCCAGTCTTAAGGAGCCAGGCTGGCCTTCGCGTTGCTGAAAGACATTATCGCGGTTGCCTTCGGCACAGAGATATTCACGAATCCCCCAGTCATTTCTCAGATTGAAAAAATATTGTCGCCAGACAGGTCGGGAAAAATACTCTGGATCTTCATAACGCTGGGTCACTTCCAGTGTTTGACCCTCCTCAATCAGGCGGTACCACTCAGTGAGATGTGCATTTTGTGAAACTGGAATTCCGTTAGCGGCAAGCCAGGCCTTGCCATTGAAGTTTGAGACATCGACCATCAGTGAACCATCTGCCTGCCACTCGCCAATGGAATGTCCCATGAAGCGCTGGTCCTCAACCGGATCAGGATGCTCTCTGCCATCGGTATAGATAATCCTGAACACATTTTCATATTCAAAGAGCTGGACGACACGTCCCTCTGTTTGCACGATTTCTATCGGATAGGGACCACCAGATGCCGTGGCATGGACGGAAGGCACATGGCACTGGGATCAAATGCCGGACGGACATTTTCTGTTATTTCAACAGCCGCAGGCGTGAGATATTCTTCGGGCTCCAGGTTCTCAAAATTTTCATCAAGATACCCCCTGATACTGCGATTCGATATTACCCAGAGACCGGAAAAATCAGTGGCTGCCATGCCTTCTGCAGCCAGGCCTTTACTGCTGCCTGCCTGCAGAAAAAACGCAGTGAACAGGATAAATAAATAGTTTACCGGGCTAATTCTCATCGCGGGCCCTCTTCATTGGTATCTACGGCAGTAGGTGTATCAGCGTTGATAACAGTCCCATCCTCTTTTACCAGCGTCACAATCGCCCCACCCGGATCGCCATTACGCAGAGGGTATATGGTCAGCGTCACTTTTTCACCCGGCAGAACGGTATTCCTTGTCCAGCCCCGTCTAACCAGGACATTCGGGCTTCTGCCTTCAATACTCCATTCAACCACTTCACCACTGGCCTCATCCGTCACATAAATCTGTATCCAGGAATGAGGGTTTACCCATTGGAACTCCTTGATTTCACCGCTTATTTCAATCGGATTGCCCCGGTCAAACATCTCAAAGCTATGGTGAGCTAAAGTGCTGAATGGCGCCAACAGACAAAGAGCCATCAATCCAGCTGCAGTTTTACGGTGGTAACACATGGAGTATCCCCCTCTATCAAGTCATCCAGTAATTGGAATAGCAATTTCATAATTATAATTATCTGGCCGAGTATAGTAAGCCTTGGCGCTATAGACCACCCTTTCTTCCTGCCCCAGTCCCTGAATTTACCTCCTGAAAAATGCTATCTCCATCACATCTGTTTCGCATGTCGACCAAGCCTTTCAAGAAAGTGTGAATTTGTCGAAAGTTTGCCAAGTCAGACTCCATTAAATTTCAGGCATCTCAGGAGGAACTGCCATGAAATACAGTAGCAAATCACTCTCCCTGCTGGAGCTCACAAGCATTGCCTGCGTCTGCATGCTCCTTGCCGCTATCGTCAATGAAGCCTATGGCCGCAGCCGTGGCGTTGCCAATACCCTGCCGTCCATAGGGATTGCCACTGCGAGCGCGCCTGGAACAGGGCCCTTGATCGGAATCAACAGCCTGGAAGCCAGAAAACTGGCAGAAAGTGCGGGTCTGACAGGCCGTCAGGGTCTGCCACCGGACATGGCAGAAACGCTGGTACAGGGAGCACCGCTACCCCCCTGCGCCGCGGTCGAAACAGTACCTGGCTCCCTAGTTATGCAGTTGCCCTATGTCGCAGAACACGAATGGCTGATTGTCGGGACAGATCTGGTGCTTGTTGGCATCGGATCAGACCGGGTAATTTCGGTGCTGGGCGGGGTCTTCAAATAAACCCGTAGCCAGCTCCGGATTAATCTCACGGAGGCTGGCTACTTTGGCTGTAGTAGAAGAGAACTGTTAAGGGGAGCTGTTAAACGGCTTTATTGTTGGGCCTCAGACATTTCACAGCTGCCGCCGGCACAACGGTTATTCTCCTGGCAGACGTATTCCAGCAGACCCAGCTCTTCCCAATCCGGACGCAGGGTCAGCAGGAAATCCTGGGTAAAAGGCTCGGTAAAAATCACAGGGTCATCAATCGTAATCTGATACAGCAGGGTATCTCCCTGATGGGTCAGTCGTTCTAACGTTCTCAGCTGGTCACTGTGCCAGCGATTGCGGGTCGGATCGGTGTAATGGTAGTCATCCAGTATCCAGCGCTTGAAATTTACCGACTCAATGACTAGGGTATCGCCTTCCCAGTGTCCGACCGGATCACCATAATAGGTTGGTTCGATGCCTTCCCGGTGTGGTCGCCCATCCAGTGGAATAATCCGGGCGGCTCGCTGCAGTTCGGGAATAATGACCAGATAGTCCTCGTTCTGCACGAACTGTATCGGCAGAATATACAGCATGCCGGAAGGAAAGCCCGCTGGCAGGCACATGGCCCGGGGCTCATCATGGTAGGGATCACCATTGCGCTCTTCATACAGCAGCGCCTCCGCCCCCGGCAAAAGTGGCGCCATTTTGTCAGCATTGAAAATCAGGTTGCCTCTTGGGCCGGTTGCATTAATGGTGGCGGGTGGGGTGTAAATGCCCGAAAAATCCGGCTTGCCATTGGCCATGCGTGGAACATCCTGGGCAAGAGCCAGACTCGAAAATTGTGCGGTCAGGAGCAGCGCCAGGACACGCAATAATTTATTTGATTTCATTATCGACCCCCTTCAGTCGCTGTAAACACATTGGAGCCATCGGCAAAGGTTACCCGACGGCTGGATGCATTGTAGGAACCGTCTCTGGCCCGTGAACCCGTGACATTGATTTCAGCACCAATAATCAGGGCCTCTTTGGTGATTCCCCGGCGCATAAGTGCCCCAGGTGGCGCGGAAGAAAACCCCCAAGTGGTAACAGAACCATCGTCATTGGTGACATCGACATAAAACCATACGTGTGGATTATTCCATTCCACAGCCTTGATGGTCCCTGTCACATTCACTGGCTGTTCGGCATCAAATTCTGCAGCCTCGGAATGATGCCCGAATCCGTAAGTGGCTGGCATCATGAACGTGAGCATCAACACTAACTTTTGGAGCATTATTGCTATCCTCTTTGGTCTCAGGTTGTCACTTGTCTTGATTTGGATGTTGGCATTCAGCACTAACCTGAAATTGGCAGGAAATCTGCAGGCTGGACATCTGCCTGTATCCGGAATTACCAAAATTCACAGTCAAATCAGCTTATAAGGAAATCAGGCAATCTGTCCAGTGGATTCGAGATCACCGAAACTGCTTTGAAACAGCACCTTTTGCAGGGCGACTTTCAACGCCTGATTGATAGGCAGGTCTTCACGGGAAAGGGCATAATCCAACTGCCGCACACGCTGTTTACCATCCGTCATTCTGGGCGGGGGCTGCTGCGACAGGTTTTGCAGCGCTTGCAGGTATTCGCCGGCGTGGATTTCCTTGATCACCTTGCAGACTGACAAGCGGTTATTGCCGTGTTTATCCCGGTCTCCCGCAGCCCCGAAGATGCGGCAGATAACAGGCCGCTGCTTGTACACGGTGCAGGAGCCCATCAGGCCATCCAGAGAACTGCGCTTGTAGTGATAACAGGCAAACCCAGAATACCTCTCGAGTTCTTCCAATACCTGCTCAGCTCTGCCCTGGTCATATAACTGCAAGGCCAGAGGGAGCATTTCCAGTACTGTGGCTTCTATATTTGGATTATTGCAACAGGCGCCACAGCCAGGTTTGCAGTGCAAACCCAACCGGGATTGATAGGAACCGAAAGTCTCTTCAAGTTCGTCAAATACAGCCTCTACAAGACGCGCGAGCTCACGCAGCCTTTGCATACAGACTCCATCATCAGGACATTGTCGTGGGGAACCCCCAACCTCTGCGGATGCAGGGGCAAGCGATTTTATGAGCAAGCCGGGTTTTTGACAATACTCAGACTGACTGCCCAGAAATGTGGGGAGTTAGAGCGATTGCTTTGCAATAAACCAGCGGCACCTTATGACCTGTCTACACCGGACCACGCCACTGAACATAAACACTTTATGCTGATCATGCAGATAGTTAAGCCAGACGACTCTGGCATTTGTATTCTCGTCATTATCCCTGCTTCATATGCGGGTCAAAAAGTATTCCAGCCAGCTTAAATGTGCATATAATTTGCATTTAATATGCATTTATGATTTTTAAAGTTCATCTGATAGGCATTTATAGCCCTGTAAAAGCTGTTTTTTTTAGTAATTCCGTGGCAAGATGGCAAAAGATGTCGTAATTCATATTTTTTGCACATTATATACTTCATTCCAGGAAGTGCATTTTAGGCAAAAATTTGCTTTACCCATCGGATTAATAATAACTAATTCCACAATGGATAAAGGGGGGTGGATTCTATGAAATCCAGATCTTACAGAGTTAAGCCGCTTACCGTTTCTATCGCTACTGCAGTAGCTGTTGGCATGGGTGCCAACGCAGGCTATGCACAGCGACAGATTGAAGAAGTGGTGGTCACAGCGGAACGTCGTGAAGCGACAGAACAGACAACTTCTATCTCTATGGAAGTTTTTAACCAGGACATGCTGTCTGCGGGTGGTATTTCACAGCTGCAAGATTTACAGAATGCCATGCCTGGTATTCAGATAACCAATAACGGTGTCGGTAATGATATTAACATCCGTGGTATTGGTAACAACACATTCGCACCTTCAGTACAAATGGGCGTACAGGTAGTAAACGACGGCCAAACTCATGGCGAGCCAATGGGTCTGAATGGTGGTTTCTTTGACGTTGGTACCATTGAGGTACTGCGTGGACCACAGGGTACTTTCGTAGGGCAGTCCGCTGCGGGTGGTGCTATCTTGATTAACTCTGCCAACCCTAACTTTGATGGTATTAGCGGTTATGTTGAGGCAGAATGGGTAACTACCAGCACAATGCTGTCTCGGGTGCTCTTAACCTGCCAATAAGTGATACCTGGGCTGCGCGTATTGCTTGGAACACTGAAGAAAGAGAAAGCTTTTACAAAAACATTGGCCAAAATGTATTTGGTAACGGTCAGGAAATTCGCTCTCCAGGCGGTCTTGATAGCCGTCAGGTACGCTTAAGCTTGCTGTGGCAGCCAACTGATCGGTTTGAGGCCTTATTCAAAGTTGAGCAAAATGCAGTAGATCACTTTGGCGATGTGCGTAAGCCAAAAACTCTGCCTTTCCAGACGACGATACCTGATCCTGTTTCAGGGGTACCGGTTCCAGTAACGACTTATTCACAGTACCGTGAATATTCACCGACCGAGCCCTTTGAAATCAATCAGCAATTCCCTGATTCCGATTGGCAGGAAAACCAGCAATGGACCATGTTCCTGACTTATGAGTTCCAGAATGGGATGACCGTCAACGCTAAATCAGGTTTTAACAAGCTGCACACTGAAATGCTGCAGTGGAAATCCGGTGATAATAATGGTGGTAACTCAGGTGTTCCGATTTGGCCAACGCGGTTTAGTTTGGATGAATCTAACCGGTCACACACCCATGAGATCACCTTGTCATCCGCTGATAATGGGGGTAATAACTGGATTGTAGGCGTCTTCGATTTCCATCGAACCACCCCTGTTAACCTTCAGATTCCAGGTCAGCAAAATGTTAATAATGCCTGTGGATGGCAAAATGACGGTACTCAGGTTGCTTGTGGACCTTTAGTGGTTCCAACTACCTGGACTCACATCATTGCGCCAACCACTGTTGAGCATCAGGCAATTTTTGGTCAATACAACTACCAAATTAATGATGAACTAGAACTCGCCATTGGTGCACGTTACAACTACGATGATTCTCACAGTCAGACCCGAGTGGTTCTACGGCAACCTGTTGGTACTCCCGGGGCGCCTCCGATGGATCCAGCTGTTTGTGCTGAGGTAGGTGTTGTCGGTACGACGGTAGGCATTACTCCGGATCTTAATGGTGCTGCACCTACATATGGCTGTTTCACAATTTTCCAGACTGTTAATTCACTGGAAGCACGTCCGGTTGATAATGAAGTACCAACTTACAAAATCGGCCTTAACTGGTCACCAACTGATACCGACTATTTCTATGTTTTCTATGCCAAAGGCTATAAAGCAGCAAGTTTTGCCGGTAACGGTGTAAGACCAGAAGAAGTTGATGATTATGAGTTGGGTTGGAAAGGATCCATACTGGATGGCGCTGTGACTGGAGACTTAGGTTTCTACTTCATGGAATACAAAGACATGCAAGGTGAAACCTTCGTTAGAACTGATCCAATCGGTTCTTCATTTACTAACTCCAACATCGCAGATGCTGACATGTATGGTATCGAAGGTTCTGCCCAGGCCTTTATCGGCGATCTGGGTATTAACTTTTCCTTTGCTTGGCAGGACTCTGAAATTGGTACCGCAACAGATGTACCTTTAGGTTCACTGCCAGCTTGGGCACAAACTGATGCTTCATTCAACAACAACTTTGCCTACCAGCCACAATGTGGTGTTGGTGGTACTACTCCATCCACCGGGTTATTAGCGCCAGGCACCCCTAATGGTGATTGTTTTGACTATACCCCATATGTGCAGACCTACACAGGTCAGCAGATGATTCAGGCACCTGAATTGTCTTATAACATTGGTATTGACTACGCATTCCCATTTGGTGATGGCACACTGACTCCACGTCTGGATTATTCTTATACAGATGAGAACTATGCAGCGTTGGATCAGCAGCCCTATAACCTGAATGAAGAACGTAGCCTGACTAATTTCTCAATCACGTTTGAGAATGAAAACTGGCAGGTACAGGGCTATATCATGAACCTGACAGATGATGTCTACATTGCTTCAGCCAGACAGGCTCAGGTGCTATATGGCAACCCAAGAACCTATGGTGTTAGAGCTAAATTTAGCTTCTAATCCAGTAGTTTCTTGAACTAAACAAAACGGCTGCCCATCTGAAAAGGGTAGCCGTTTTTTCTAGCTTATTAATTAGATTTAAATCAAAAGCGCGAACTGGCTTATTGAATTATGT
>CAZKJY010000030.1:0-10580 GCA_964553165.1 uncultured Enterobacteriaceae bacterium | reverse complement strand
TGAATATACCCAGTACGACATGCCGGACAAGTCGGTGGATACCCGTGTGTTAGAATTTGAAAACGTCATCACCTTCAGTCCCTCGCTTTCCATTGTTAACCTGATTCAGTACGAAAATGTGTCGAACACCATCGGCTTCAATTCCCGGTTGCGCTGGAACCTGCAGTCCGGCCAGGATCTCTGGTTTGTCCTGGGACATGGCATGCGGGATGAGGACGAGGACGGTAATTTTACCGATCTTGAGTCAACGGCCACCCTGAAAGTCCGCTATACCTTCAGGTACTAAACCTACCCCGGCAACCCTGTATCAGTCCTGTCTATTGAATTTGTAAAAAATTCAAACTTTTTGCAGCACACGGACGTCTATAGGAATAACAACAAAAAAATACGGGCTTCTGCCTATGCTCTCTCTGGTTAAGACTGACGAACAATTGATCCATCTGGCCTTGTCCGGATCACAACGCAGCTGGATAAAACTGGTCAGACGTTATGAAAGCCTGGTCTACAACTACTGTCTGCGTATGTGTGGAGAATCCGCTGAGGCGATGGATCTGATGCAGGAAGTTTTCCTGACAGTCTTTCGAAATCTGCCATCCTATCGACAGCAAAACCAGTTTAAGGCCTGGATGATGCGGATAGCGGCAAACAAGACCATTGATTATTACCGTCAACGGGAACGCCAGCCACAACACTATGCTGATAATTATGACGACCATGAAATGACATCCCTGCCGGATAGCATCTATGACGATCCGGCCCGTCAATACCATCAGGAAGAGATTCAGCAACGCGTTCTGCAACTGATGAAACGTTTAACAGTAGAGCAACGCCTGCTGCTGGAAATGAAATTCTTCCAGCATCTGACCTTTGAGGAAATCAGCCGGCAGATGAATATCCCGGTGAATACCCTCAAGACCCGGCTCTATACCACTTTGAACACCCTGAAAGATCAAACGGAGAAACAACATGTCCTGTGATCATAAACTCATTACTGAGCATGGCTACGCTTATGTGACAGGAACCCTGTCCGCGCACCTGCGCAGCCAGTGTGAAACCCAGTTAAATCAGTGTGAACACTGCCAACGAACCCTTGCCAACATGCAGGAGCTTCATCATCTGGCTACAGACTGGGAGGATCAGGCCGTCCCGGAATGGTCCCATGCCCGCCATATTGTCCGGCCGGGGATCAGACAAAGTCATTGGCAAAGCCGGGCAGCATTTGCCTGCTCACTGCTGGCAGTACTACTGGTGGTCTTTCGTTTTGAAATCAGGATCGATGATGGCCTGACCATCAGTTTTGGTGGCAATCAGCAGCAGAATCAGCTGGAAACCCTGCTGGCCCAGGAATTACGTAATTTCGCACAGCAACAGAATCAGGTGCTGGATGAGCGACTGGATGACTACATGGAGTTCCAGAATCTCAATAATCAGGTGGTGCTGAATGACTGGCTCGAACTGAATCGTCAGGAACGTGAAACTGACCTGAACTTTCTTTTGAGCGGCTGGCAGTCGCAGCGTTTACAGGACTCGCAACGCATTAATCAGCAACTGGACATCCTGACGGAAAACCAGCTCGATAATAATGCCTATCTGAATCAGATCATTCGTAACGTCGGCTTAAACAGCAGAGGAAATTTATGAAAAACCCTATCCAAAAAATGACAGCACTCAGCCTTATTACTGTATTCAGTCTCTATACCCATTCAGCCTCACCCCAGGATTCCGGTGATTTTGAACAGGCCTTACGTGAGCTGGATATCATGAGCAATATCTTTGAGGCGGCCTCCGACCAGAACCGCGGTAACAGGGAAGAAGCCCGTTACGATTTTGATGAGGCCCTGTATCTGGCTGATCAGGGCATGCTGTTTTCATTCCGGCTCGGCGCCGGTCCCAATTTTTTCCCTGGCATCAACTTTTCGGCAGGCATGCCAATAGAAGCCATTGTCGAAATCAGCCGGGACCTCAATGAGGAATTTGGTGAACTGCAGCGTGAAATGTTTTTTATTGGGAACAGGAATTTCGGTGGTTTATCTGAACAGCAGCTGGAAGAAATGGAAATCATGTCTGAAGCAATGGAGGAGCGCCAGGACAGCATCCGTGATCTGCAAAGGGACTTGCGTGATCTGCAACGTCAGGCAAGAAATAACGACAGCAATGACGAACAGCTCGAAGCTGAAATTGAGACCCTTGAAGCCCGGCTTGATACCGAGAGAGAGCAGCTTGCAGAGCAATCAGACCAGTATCGCTTGTTCATGGAGGATTTCAGACAGGCCAGACAGGAAGAGCTTTCGGTCAGAAATCAGGCGCTACTGGGCAACATCATGAACACCCTGTGTGATTACGGGGTGACCTTACGTTCATTACAAAACGATGAGCATGTCACCATCGTCCTGCAGAACTTTAACAACAATCTCGATCAGATCTATGTGATTGATTATGCAGACCTGGCTAACTGCAGTTCTGGCGACGCACTTCTGCAATCTGCCCTGGGTTACCAACTCTAGGGGCTATTGCGCTCCTCAAGGGCCGGACCTCATCCCTCCGGCCCTTTTTTTATCTCCCTGTCACCACCAGGTCTGCCCGTCTCGCTAGCTTGAGCTCCTTCACAAAATTAAAATGCCATTGTGTTAGCATCACTTCAGACTCTTAAGAAAAGGAGGCTTGCTTCAGTTAAAATTCTTCACTTAAATTTCAACCATCTTATTGATAGATAAAAGGAAAATTTATGACCAAGGTGAAAGCGTTTATTAAAAAACTGTTTCTGTTTACCTGCATTACCACTCTCCTGAGTGTCGGCATACAGGCGCCAGTGATGGCAGATATGATTTCCACTCAGGAACTCCGCACTACTGCCGATGTTGAGCTCAAGCGGGATGAAATCCGCAGCATCATCATGCAGGATGAGATCCGTGACTTCATGATCGGCAATGGCATCAGCCCCGCCGATGCAGACCAGCGGCTGAACAATCTGAGCGATCGAGAAGTGCTCGCCATGCATCAGCAACTGGATGATCTGACCACGGGTCAGGGTGCCCTTGGCACCATCGCCCTGGTGCTGATCATTCTGATCCTGCTGGACGTGACCGGCATCACTGATATTTTTCCTGGCGTCTAATCCCAGGTATGAAGGGATTCAGAATTATCATCTTTATCCTGGCGGCATGTCAGCTGGGGGGCTGTGCCAGTAGCCTGCAAACGCAGGCTCTGCTGGAGCAGCCTCCGGCTGAACTGCCCATGCAGCATCGCATTCGCGAGCTGCCCTTCTTTCCCCAGGAAGCCTACCAGTGCGGGCCGGCTGCTCTGGCCACGCTTCTGAACAGCAGGGGCATCGCCAGCACCCCGGACTCCCTGGTGCCACTGGTCTATATCCCTAGTCAGCAGGGGTCCTATCAACTGGAGCTTATTGCGGCCAGCAGGGCACTGGGTGGCCTTGCCTACATCCTGGAACCCTCAATGGACACGCTGTTACATGAAGTCAGTGCCAACAATCCGGTGCTGGTCCTGCAGAACCTGAGTCTGGCGGCTTTTCCGCAGTGGCATTTTGCCGTGGTGAAAGGCTTCGATCTGGAGCGTGAAACCGTGCTGCTGAATTCCGGCACTGTTGAAGATTATGAAGTGTCGATGAAGACCTTTGAGCGCACCTGGAGACGGGCCGATTACTGGGCTTTCACTGTGGTCAGCCCGGGGCAGGTGCCGGTGACGGCAGCCCCCACGCAGTATTTTCTTGCTGTGACGGACTTCCAGCAAAGTTTTGGCAATCAGGCATCCGTGAATCAGGCCTATCAGGCTGGCTTACGGCACTGGCCTGATGACCGCAACCTCAACATGGCTTTCGCCAACTTTCTGTATGAGCAAGGCCAGTATGATAATGCCGCGGAAATTTTCCGGCGGGTGATTGCGCATCATCAGGATTATGCCCCGGCTTACAACAATCTTGCCCATCTTTACCATGAACAGGGCAACGATGCTGAAGCACTGCCACTTGCCACTCTGGCCACGCAACTGGGTGGCGTCGAGAATGCCGCCTATGCCAATACCCTGCGAATGATTGAATCCAGTCTGGCTGACAGCCAGGCAAGGCATTAACGAACCAGTGACCCGTCATCAAAGATGCCGGTCGGATGACAACCCAGACCCTGTTCCGCCGCCCTTTCTTCCAGTGCCCTGAACTCCTGATAGTAGTTTTCATCCGGAGGATATCGCACCGCTTCAGCATAACCCAGATTAAGCAACTGCCGCTGCACCAGCACGCCATTGGCATAGACATAACGCAATAACCGACCATAGTCATCACGTTCACTTTCGTCACGCTCCAGGGTCAGGCTCTGGCCTTCCACCAGCTGACGATTGGCCAGACTGGCTTCCTGATAGCAGGGCTCTTCAAATTCCGGCGTGTTAATCCCAATGTATCGCACTCTTTCCACTTCGCCGTTGATAAAGACATCGATGGTGTCACCGTCTATCACCCGCCGAAGCTGGGCGACTACCGGGGCCGGATCCCGCAGGGCTTCATCTTCCTCGTTGAAAAATCCACCGCCGACTTCTGCCAGCACGGACTGCATCCCTGGTTCCACACTGTCTGTCAGGAACGGCATAATATACTGGCGGGTAAAACTGGATTCTTTCAGGGACAGATCAAACTCTGTGAAGACCACACCGAGCGCAAGCACCAGCAGAATAATTAAAATCACTTTCATCGTTTTTATTTTAAAAGATTCAAATTCTGTTCAAAGAGAATTTTTCTCACTGAACTTTGGGATTGCCTGGCTTAAAGTCTGTGACCGTCTGGCGACAGGAAGTCGCCAGCCGAGCCTGTACAGGGATGTACGCATTTTGGCGCCTCACAGATTTTAAGCCAGGCAATCAAATAATTAAAAAATTCCAACTGAGACACTAGCAGCTATTTGCTATGCTTGACAGCTATTCATCAGCTAAAGATTAACCAGGTCACTCTTTGCCAACTGATCCGCAAACTGAATCACCCTCAACACCGCTGGGAAAGTTTTTTTCGGTCTTCCGATACAGCCGGGTTGCCCTGCGGCTGGTCTGGCAAACCAGTCCGGCCCTGACGCTGATACTGGGTGTTGCCACCCTGATCGCCGGCATTCTGCCGGCAGCCATTGCCTCGGTGGGCGGGCTTATCGTCGATGCGGTGGTCACAGCAATCGCTGTTACCGGTGAGGCGCAGGAAGCCGCCCGCCTGCAGGTGCTTTATCTTGTGCTGCTGGAAGCAGGACTGGTGGTACTAGTAAGCGCTGCCCAGCGCCTGAATACCGTCTGTCAGTCCATTCTGCGGGTATTACTCGGCAACAAGATCAATGTCATGATTCTTGAGAAAGCACTCACGCTCGAACTGGCTCATTTTGAGGACGCGGACTACTACGACAAGTTGACCCGGGCCAGACGAGAAGCTTCCAGCCGACCACTCAGCCTGGTAATCAAAACTTTCGATCTGGGCCGTAACATGATTGCCCTGCTGACCATTGGCACTTTCCTGCTGCAGTTTTCTCCCTACGCCGTCGCCCTGCTGATAGCAGCCGGGATTCCTGCTTTTATTGCCGAAGCGAAATTTTCCGGTGAGGCATTCCGCATTTACCGTCGCCGTTCAGCCGAGCGGCGCAAGCAGCTCTATCTGGAAATGGTGCTGACCCGGGAAGATGGGGTCAAGGAAGTCAAACTGCTGGACCTTGGCAGGCTGTTTCTGGACCGCTATATCAATATTTTCCGGGATATCTACAGGGAAGACAGGAACCTGGTTCTGCGCCGTGGATTCTGGGGATTTGTGCTGGGTCTGCTGGCCAGTGCCGCCTTTTATTTTGCCTATGGCTGGGTAGCCTTTGCTGCCATCGCCGGCAGTATCAGTGTGGGTCAGATGACCATGTACATTGCCCAGTTTCGTCTGGGACAGAATGCGGTCAGCGACAGTCTCAATTCAGTGAACGGCATGTACGAGGATAATCTGTATCTCTCTACCCTCACTGAATACCTGGAACATCAGGTGCCCGAAAGCACCGGCGAGCAGACAGCCGGTCCCGATCCCGATGCCGGCATCCGTTTTGAGGAGGTCAGTTTTTACTATCCCGGCTCGACTGTCCCCGCTCTGAACAGGGTTTCCCTGCATATCAAACCTGGTGAAAGCCTGGCACTGGTCGGGGAAAACGGCAGCGGTAAAACCACCCTGATCAAACTGCTCACCCGCTTGTACACGCCGAGCGAGGGAAATATCTATCTCGAGGGGCTGAATCTGAAAGATTGGGATATCGATAGTCTGCGCGCCAAAATCGGCGTGATATTCCAGGATTTTGCCCGCTATCAGTTACTGGTTGGCGAGAACATCGGCATCGGCGATGTGCCCAATCTGGAGAATCGCCAGCAGGTTTCTGATGCCGCCGCGAAGGGCATGGCTGATGATTTTATTCGTGATTTGCCAGAGCACTATGACACCCAGCTCGGCACCTGGTTTCATCAGGGCAAGGAGCTCTCCGGGGGGCAATGGCAGAAAATTGCACTGTCCCGCGCGTTCATGCGGAACAAGGCGGACATCCTGATACTTGATGAGCCAACGGCCGCCATCGATGCAAGAGCAGAAGCCGAAATTTTTTCGCATTTTCGGGAACTGACCCGCGATAAAATTTCGATCATTATTTCCCATCGCTTTTCCACGGTACGCATGGCAGATCACATTATCGTGCTGGAAAAAGGCAGCATCACTGAACAGGGCAGCCATCAGGACCTGATCAAACTGGGCGGTCAGTATGCTACGCTGTTTCAGCTTCAGGCCAGAGGCTACCAATAATGAAAAAGCGCAATCCACTTAAGCCCGCAAAAAAAGTCAGAAACAATCCGGTCGCCAAACACGCCCCGAAATTCAACAAGGCCGGCGAACACCGGGTTCGCACCAAATACCACCGAAAAAATAAACATCAACAATCCCAGGAGACACCATGAGCAGCATTACCCTGACCTATTTTGATATTGACGGCGGTCGCGCTGAACCGGTTCGACTGGCACTGTCGATTGCCGGCATTGCGTTCGAAGACAAGCGAATCAATTTTCAGCAGTTTCATGAGCTGGTCGGCAGCCTGCCCCTGGGCTGCGTGCCGGTCATCGACATTGATGGCCTTACTTACACGCAATGTAACGCCATGAATCGTTATTTCGGCAAACAGGCAGGACTCTATCCGGACGATCCCTGGCAGGCCTTCCTTTGTGATGAAGTGCTGGAAATGCTGGAAGATGCCTCCAATGCCCTGGGTAAAACCTTTGGACTGCAGGGGGATGCCTTCAGGGAAGCACGTGAAGCGGTCGCTGCCGGCATGTTCACAAAAGTATTAAAAATGCTGGGTAAAAGACTGCAGGCAGCCGGCGGTCTCTATTTTGCTGACGGGCGATTGACCATGGCTGATCTGAAGGCTTTTGAATTTGTCAGATTCCTGCAAAGCGGACAGTTTGATCATATTCCGACTGACCTGGTCCAAAACGTTGCCCCCATGCTGCTGGAGCATATGCAGCGGGTTGCGGCCGATCCGAGGGTCAGCGCCTATTATGAGAAGCGTCAGTAGTTTTCCTCTGCCGGATAACCCATGACCGTCCTGATTACCCTGCTGATCATTGCCCTGGTCATCGTGACAGCCCTGTACTATCCGGGCTGGCGTCGTCACTGGATTTTACGCAGACCCTTTCCGCCGGCGTATCTGACCATCCTCAAACGACGCCTGCCCTTTTATGAAAAACTGAGTCCTGATGAACAACAGCAATTGCTGGACCTGGTGCGCTTATTTCTGGCAGACAAAACTTTTTATGGCTGCAACGGCCTGACAATAAGCGATGAGATCAGAGTCACCATCGCAGCAGAAGCATCGCTGCTGCTGCTCAACCGTCCGACTGGTATCTATCCACGGCTGAAACACATCCTGGTCTATCCGGATGCATTTCAGGCCCAAAGACCGCGGCAAAACGCGGACGGTACCATCAGTGAAACCCAGCAGGGTTTACTGGGAGAATCCTGGCATCATGGCAAGATCATTCTGTCCTGGGATGATGTCCGTTTTGGAGCAGCCAATATCCATGACGGCCATAATGTCACCCTGCATGAATTTTCACACCAGCTGGACAGCGAGGATGGCGTCAGCGACGGGACGCCGCCGTTGCCAAAAAATGCCTATCAGTCCTGGGCAAAAGTCCTGACACAGGAATACCAAGAGCTGCAGGAGGACATGCACAGTCACCATAAGAGTGTGATGGATTACTATGGCGCCACCAACCCGGCCGAGTTTTTCGCTGTGGCAACAGAGACTTTTTTTGAAAAACCCCGGCAACTGAAAAAAAAACACCCGGCGCTTTTTGCGCAATTGCAAAAATTCTACCGGGTGAACCCTACTTCATGGCAATAATGCCCGGGCAAAGGAGACTGTTTAAATTTTCTTCGTGGATGCCTTCAGAATCGCAAACAATTCATCCTTAAGATGTACACGCCGTAACTTGGCTTTCTCTTCTTCCAGCGTGGACACAGGCATGACTTCGTTTTCCATCTTTTCTACGTCAGTCGTCAGCTCATGATATTCATCAAACAGGCGTCTGAAGTGATGATTCTCAACTTTAAGTCGATGAATCAAATCACGAAATTCGGGAAACTCATGAATCAAGTCGTGATGTTCAACGGTCATAAATCCAACCTCAATATGTTTACTGAGCCAGATTCTATTTATTTCGGATCGCTGAAACTTTGATCTACATCAGCCCGTTTAAAGTTAGTGTGGCAACTGCTCTCCACCGTATACCAGTTCTCTGGCACGCTGCAGGGCCTGCAAACGGTCTGGCAATATCTTGTCGGCGCCGATGACGCTGTAGACATTATTTTTCTTGAGTGTTTCAAGAACTTGCGGGCGAACCCCGAACACCACGATGTAGTCGCCGTTACTGGCAAGGTTCTCAGTGGCCTCTTCCAGGGTGGCGGCGGCACTGCTGTCGATAAAAGGGACTTTTGACAGATCGATTACCAGGACATCATTCTGTGGGCTCAGCTGCATCATCCGGGTAATGTCCCTGGCTGTGGCAAAGCTGAGCGGCCCTTCCACCTGAAACAGCAGCACTTTGTCGGATAGTTCATCAACCAGTGCCTGTTCCTGCGCAGTAAAATTAAACTCAGTCCCTGCCGCAAAGGAAAATTTCGCACTCGCCATCTGGGCTCTGGCAGCTTTGGAAATGAACAGAACCGAGGTCATCAAAAATCCCACCGCTACGGCGGTAATCAGATCCACGAAAACAGTGAGCAGCAAAGTCGTCAGCATCACCACGACCCCGGGTCTTGGCAGCTTCAGAAGGCGTTTCATCGTACGCCAGTCAATGATGTCGATGCCAACCCGCAGCAGAATCCCTGCCAGGACTGCCAGCGGAATATGGCTGGCCTGCTCCGCAAAGGCCAGTGTAATCAGCAGGAGTACCAGCGCATGGATAACACCCGACAGACGGGTTCTGCCGCCGGCCTGAATATTCACAAAGGTGCGCATGGTCGCCCCCGCGCCGGGGCTTGCACCAAAAATGCCGGCGAGGGTATTACCGATCCCCTGCCCCATCAGTTCACGGTTGGAATCATGAAGCGTCCGGGTCTTGCTGTCAGCTGCCAGGGAGGTCAACAGGGAATCGATTGATCCCAGAAAGGCCAGTATCAGGGCAAAGCGCATCATGGCAGGCAGATTTTCCAGTTCGAGCACCGGCCAGTGCAGCGAGGGCAGACCCCGTGGAATGTCGCCAATCACCGGAGCCTGGGGCAAGAGAAACAGCCCCAGCATTGAACCGGTAAACAGGGCAATCAGGGTAGGCGGCAGATAGCGGCTGAAACGTTTCGGGGTATAGGAGACAAGCACAAAACTCAGACCGCCCAGTAGCAGTGCCTGCCAATTGAGCGTCTGCAGCATGCCGGGGATGACAGCCAGTTTGGCCAGGTTGCCGCCGGGGGCTGATTCATAGCCCAGCAGGGGTGCCAGTTGCAGAATAATGACGATGAGGCCAATACCGGTCATGAAACCTGAAACCACCGTCTGCGGAACCAGTTTGATATAACGTCCAAAACCGGCGAGCCCGAAGCCAATCTGCAGCAAGCCCGACAGCATGATGATGGTGAAGACCATGGTCAGGCCATCACCAAACTGGGCCACGATACCGGCGACAAGGACAGTCATCGGCCCGGTCGGACCCGAAATCTGCACATGGGTGCCACCGAACAGAGCGGCGAAGAATCCGAGAATGATAGCCCCGTAGAGTCCGGCCAGGGGGCCCAATCCAGAAGCAACTCCAAAGGCCAGTGCCAGCGGCAGGGCAACAGCAGCGGCCGAGATACCTCCAAAGAGGTCACCACTTAAATTACTTTTCACGGACATAAGGTCAAGGTCGATGGAGGAAAAGCGCCATTATAGCAACTGGCATCCGGAAAATGTTTAACTCAGGACCTTGGGTAGTGCATCAGTTTGAAATTAATTCAAGCTAAAAGCAGCATTTAAGATCAAAGAGTTATTTCCATCCCGGTAAAGGCTTCGTAACACGCCAAAAAACGCACGTCCATGTGCAGGCTCGGATGGCGA
>CAZKJY010000029.1:0-10856 GCA_964553165.1 uncultured Enterobacteriaceae bacterium | reverse complement strand
TGAGCATTTACTGCAGTCCATAGGCAAGGCAAAAGTTGCTGGCGGGATGCTTCTTTATGTACGACTTAACCTGAATGACCAGATCCGTTCCAAACTGGGGTTTGAAAAATCAAACCAGGAACTGAAGCGATTTACCTCACTCCTCAAGCAGGGGATGAGCAGGAATAATGTCATCGCGCGTTTTGGTGACAGCGATTTTATTGTCATGCTTGCGGGTGACTGCAGCAGTCCCGCATTACAGAAGGAAGTTGCTGACTGGCAGACTAAATTGGAGCAGTACAGGTTTGCCAACGATGCTGAACTGAAGGCCGATGCCATCACCGCCTGTCACCTCATCTCACTGGAAATCAACAAACAAACGCGATCAATCAAGGATGTGCTGACCAGTGTGTACCGTGCGCTCAATGACCGGGAGTCAGAAAGCAAGGCCAAGCCGGCAACACGGCGTGATCGCATCACCGCATCAAAATCCAAATCCCTGTCAGAAATGGGATCAATAAAAATTGAACTGGAGTCCAGGGCAGGGGAGCAGGAACCAGCTGTCACCATCGAGGCTCTGGAGAGTGCCGCCCCGGCAGAGAAAAAAGCAGGTCAGGACTCTCTGGAAGCCGGACCCGAAGCGACACCGGAAAACACAAAGCCCGGGCCCGGTAACAATGAACAGATAAGCTTAAAGCCTGACGACCTCACGCAGATTATCAATGCCGGAAAAATAAAGCTTCGCTATGAGATGGTCATTGCCGTCGCCGATATTGAAACCGAGTTCAACGAAGTCGGCGTAGTGCTCGATGATCAGCGTTATGCCCACATCAGCTCAAAAGATATTTACAGCTTGCTGGACAGGCATCCATCCGGCAATAAGTTTGACCGTCTTGTTCTGGATAAAACCCTGCAGGTGATGGTGGATCTGCATAAACAGGGTCAAACCCAGCATTTTGGCGTCACCCTGAGTGGCAATAGCCTCAAGGATGACAGGTTGATTCCCTGGATAAGTGCGCAGATGAAAAAATTCAAACTGGATCCTGCTTCCCTGATTCTGCATATCCAGCAGTCCACGGCGCTTAGCGATGTGACTGTCTGCGTGAATTTCATGAGTGAGTTGCGTGAACTGGGAATGCAGTCATGTATCAGTCATTTCATTTACAACGACAGCATTAACAATCTCATCAAAAAACGTAAACCCGATTATATCAAGCTGGCTGATGAAACCAGCGCGGGTATTGCCAGTGATGAAGAGCAGCAGAGTGACCTTGAGGAACTGACAGAAAATTTCCACGACGAAGCCATAAAAGTCATTGCAGGGCAGGTCAATGATGCCAGCACACTTTCCGCATACTGGGTATGTAACGTGGATCTGGTACAGGGCAAATACTTCCAGAAGGAATCAGTGGAATTGAATCCGGCAGCCTTTGCTGACAGCAACTTTGCCGCGTTGGGAAAAATTGCATAACACCTGCGTAATCAATTGCATAATCAGTAAGGAGAATAGACATGTCTCAAGCAATCGAAAACATGAAAGTCATGGTAATCGATGACAGTAATACCATTCGACGGACCGCCGAATCACTGCTCAGTAAATTGGGTTGTGAAGTGATTACGGCGGAAGATGGCTATGATGCACTGGCCAAAATTGTTGCGGTAAAACCTGACATCATTTTTATGGATGTCATGATGCCGAAGCTGAATGGGTATGAAACCTGCTCCATCATCCGCAGCAATGAGGAATTCAATAATATTCCGGTAGTCCTCCTTTCGAGTAAATCCAGCTTTTGTGATAAGGCCAAAGGGGTTGTTGTCGGGGCGAATTCCTATCTGACCAAACCTTTCAGCAAGGATGAAATACTCGAACAGATCAATATCAACATGTCTGCTGTTGCTGAAGCATCAACCTCAGTCCACTGAAGAACGGACCAACAGCAGACCATAGAGTCGTGGAAAAGGTATGAAAAAAATACGCGTGCTGGTGATAGACGATAGTCAGGAAGAGGTCAGGGCGCTTTCAGTGTTGCTGGAAAAGGCAGGCTATGAAGTGCTTGCTGCCTATGACGGTGACGAAGGTATCAGTCTGGCAAGACAGGAAATTCCGGATCTGATCCTGATGGATATCGTGATGCCTCAAATGAATGGTTTTCAGGCGACCCGGCAACTGATGTGTGATGAGCTCACCTGCAATATCCCGGTCATTGTGCTTAGCGCCAAAGACGAGGAGATCGACAGGGTCTGGGCCCTGCGACAGGGTGCCAGAGCCTATGTCAGCAAGAGCCGGCAGCGAAAAACGCTGTTCAATACCATCAATCAGGTGATGACCGGCTAGCACAGGTATTCGAGATGATGGACGCCAACATTATGCCCCGGAAAATGCTTAACAAGGCCTTCAATCAGCTGGGCCTGCTGGAAGATCGGGTGCGCCTGAGTGGAGCCAGTCTGCCAGAAGCCAATCCACGCACTTCCTGGAATGCCGTCAGGTGTCGCATCGGGACAGACAATGTGGTCTTCCCCCTGCTTGAGGTCAATGAAATTCTGGAACAGAAACAGCTGACAACATTGCCCGGCTGTGCGAACTGGGTCAGGGGGGTACTGAATTATCGTGGCCGCCTGTTGCCGGTGTATGGCATTGCTGACTATTTCAATTACAGGCCAGTCCAGGGCAGAGATGCCATGAGCCAAATTATCGTGATTGAGGAAGGTGCCATGCTGTGTGGACTGGTACCGGATGAGATATGTGGTATGCAAAAAGTTTATGACGACGAAGAAAATCAGGTGCAAACAGAAGTGAAGCCTGCCAATAAGGCCCTGCAGGATTTTGTAGATTCTGCGCTGACGCTGCATGAAGAAACCTGGCATCAGCTCGATATTCTGCGATTGGCCAGACAGCTCTATCACGCCAACCCGACACTGGGCAGCCAGCCAGTGAACAGTAACAGTCAGATCTGAGTATCCGGAGAAGATTATGAACAAAACCAGTGCCATTGAAGCTGAAAATACAAAAGGTCGCAGAACACGTGTTCTCATGGGATTGTCGGTGATCTCACTGATCCTGGTGGTCGTGAATCTGGTCCTGGTGAATATCCATACCGCAGAGGATCAGATTTATATCCAGGAGACATCCGATCTGAGAGTGCTGTCGCAGGAAATTGCGAGAAATGCCACTGCGGCCATCGGCGGCTCTCCCGAGGCCTTTTCCCGTCTGACTGTCTCCACCCGTTCCTTTGATAATGCCTGGACGCTTATCAATAATGGCGAGCCAGCCTATATTGATTTTGGGATGGGACTGGTCAGAGGATTGCCGGCAAAAGCCTCAGAGATCAATACGGTACAGCCGGAGATTTCCAGGCTTTGGCAAAGGATACGCGACAATGCGAATCTGGTGACTGCCAATCGTGAAAACATTCTTAATCTGCATGCCCTGGCACTCGAGACCAGCGAATTTACACCCGCTTTGCAGGGCAATTACGAAGAGGTAGTCAGTGCCCTGCTGGATGACAATGCATCGCTGTCGACCATTGCCGTTGCCCAGCGGCAGGCCTGGCTGGCTGAACGTATCGCGCTGAATATCAATCGTATCGTTGCCGCTGATTATGCAGATGGCAATACGCTTGAACAGTTTCAGCGGGACATTGCCCTGTTCAGCAATAACCACGAGGCTCTACTGGAAGGTGATCCGTCCCTTGGTGTCACCCGGGTGGCAGATCCAGAGACACGCAATTATCTTAATCAGGTTAGCAGCCTTTTCACGGCCCTGAATCAGCAAAGTGACAACATCATCACGTCGGCGGGTGAAATCTTTGCCGCCAGTGAAGCTGTCTATGAACTGGTCAGTGATTCGGAACAGATGCTGGAAAGCATGACAGCACTGTCACAGTATTTTATCAGCGCCAGCGAGAATCATCTGGCCTCGCCGGCACTGGGGTACGTTCTGCTGCTGGTCATGTTTTTGCTGATAGCCATCTATGGCATGGCAGTAATCCGGGAATCCCGATCAGCTGAAAAGTATTCGGCCGCCATCAACAAGCGCAACAATGCGGCTGTGCTCAATCTGCTGGAAGAGATTTCAGGGCTTGCAGAAGGCGATCTTACCGTCCGGGCAACTGTGCGCAAGGACTTCACTGGCGCAATTGCAGATTCCATCAACTATGCTATTGAACAACTGCGTGGACTGGTCAGGGCAATCACCGATGTCACCCTGCAGGTATCGGATTCAACCCGGTCATCTGCCAGAACGGCGAAATATCTATCTGATGCGTCACAGAAACAAAAGGAAAACATTTCGTCGGTTTCTGAATCTGTCCGGGAGATGGAGAAGAATATCAACCGGGTATCCAACAATGCCCTCAAGTCGCTCGAGGTCGCCAGGACCTCGGTCACCATCGCCTCCGGTGGAGCCAAGGCGGTGAATAACACCATCCAGGGGATGGACACAATTCGTGAGCAGATTCAGCAGACCTCCAAAAACATCAAACGCCTGGGCGAAAGCTCGCAGGAAATTGGCGGCTTTGTCTCGTTGATCAACGATATCGCTGATCATACCAATACGCTGTCGCTGAATGCTGCCATTCAGGCCGCAATGGCAGGCGATGCCGGTAAGGGTTTCGCGGTAGTCGCCGATGAGGTGCATGCACTGGCCGAGCGTTCGACCGATGCGACACGACAGATTGAAAGCCTGGTGAAAGTGATTCAGCGGGATATCAATGATGCCGTTTCCTCCATGGAACAGACCACGGCGCAAGTTGTGCAGGGTACCCAGTTGGCACGGGGAGCCGGTGCGGCCCTGGACGATATTGAAAAAGTTTCCAAGGAGCTGGCTGCCCTCGTCGAGGAAATCAGTCTGGCGGCCCAGAACCAGTCAAGGAGTGCTGCTGAGATTACCAGCAGCATGGAGACCATCCAGGATATCACCACAGAAACTTCCAAAGTCACGGAAACCACCAGTGAATTCATCATGAACCTGGGGCTGTTGACGGAACGTCTGCAAAAAGCGGTTTCCGGATTCAGTCTTGAGCGCAGCAAGCAGGGCAGAAAACCCGGTGCGCATGCCGACATAAATGAGATCAAGGATGAGATAGCGCTTAAACGTAAAGTGCTGGAAAAGGAAAAGCGTTCAGAGGGGGCAAGCCAGAATTTCAGCATGGAAATTATTGATGTAGCGATGTAGTGATCCAGAAAGTGCCAGGTCCAACATTTTCAATCGTCCGGGTTTAGGGTAGTGAAATGACAAATTTGAAATTTCAGGCGTATAACAAGGTACAAAACTGCACCGAGGTCATTGTTACAGAAGTGATCACGGGGCTTGAAGATGTGCTGGATAAAATCAGCCTGCCCGATGAGCAGACTGCAGTGCTTAAACTTTGCCGGGAACATCTCCAGGGCTCATCCAGCGTGCTGCATCTGCTGAAATTTAATGAAGCACCCCTGCTCTTTGATGAACTGGCACAATTGCTGAAAAAGGCAGAAATGCTTGCGCCTCCCGAACGCACGGAGATCGTGCAACTGGTGTATACCACGCTCATTGATGTACCAGCCTTGCTGAACAGCCAGTTCAGAACAAAGCAGGTTAAAACAGAAGATTATCTGGTGCTCATCAACAGGCTGCGAAAATATCGTGGCGTCAGTCTGATTTTTTCACTCGCCCCAGTGATAAGCAGTTCAGGCATCGATTTCAGAAAACTTCGAAAACAGCAGTCAGCCAGTTTCCTGAAACTGTTCGCGAAACAGGCCGATCTCTACCGGCAGGCAGTGAGCAGCATCCAGTCCGGGGAAGATCTGTCTGCCAGGCTGGAATCCCTTAAGAAAGTGTTCCTGAACCTGGAAATGCTGTGTCGGGACTGCCGACTGGGGACGCTCTGGGGCCTGTGTCTTGCCTTGCTGGAATCCGTGATGGAGCACAGGCGTTCCGAGGATCAGGGTGCCATTGATCTGCTGGTCTCCTATCAGCCCCTGATGGATAAAATCCTGCAGGACCCGAGGACACTTGATCAGAACATCTCTGAAAAAGCACTGGAGCAGATCTTTAATGTCCTCAGCAAAGCTGAGTCAAAGTCGGCAAGACTGCAGGTGATCAAATACTGGTATAACCTGGATATCCGGCTCAGTACTGAACTGCGTCAGCGGTATAACCGGTCACAGGCCCAGTTTGCACGTCAGACCGCCGGCGCAAAAGCCGCAGAAATTCTGCTTGGGGATGCCAATCAACTGTCCGAAGCCATCAATCAGTGTATCAAGGATGAAAACTGCAATGAAGACAGGTTCAGACAGATCCTCGCAAATCTGGAAACGCTGACAAATACAGCTGTCGCAAGCTCCCTGCGGCCAGTGAAAGATATTCTGGATGCCGTGATCGCTGATTGCGTCAAGGTACTTGGCGATATTGATAACGAGGCAGCCGGAAAAAACGAAGCGGCTTTCTATACCGCCATACTTGAGCGCTGCGTACAGTTTCTCTATCGCAGTGAATTGTGGTTGCGGGCTTATATCAATGGCAACATCAGCGGCGATCTCAGTGTCCAGTCCGTCACCCGCAGGGACATGTTTTCAGATGCCAGGCTTAAACTGATTGAAGAGATAAAAAAAGATCTGGAAGTCCTCTTCATCAATCTCAATGATTATGTCGATGGAGGCTGTAAAACATCGGTGCTGGAATCACCCTTGCGGAAGCTCAGGGAAATCCGCAATGTCCTGTATCTTCTGCAATACCGGAAAGCAGCAAAACTCGTTGCTGAAGTCACCCGTAATCTGGAAGCCGTGTCGCATTCTTCAGTAAGCCCTGATACTGCGATGGGCAGGGAATTCTTTGTACTTGCGGAGGCGCTGGCCATCCTCGCTGACTATCTGGATAACATCGCGGCAGGACAAGAGGAAAACGTGGTAATTGAGTTGCAACTGCAGCGTCTGAAAACCCTGCAGGATTATTTCAGGCAGACATTCATCCCCACCATCAATGCACCGGGATCAGTCAGCACAGAGACTGCCAAAGCGGAGGTCCCGGCTGAAGCAGACCGTCCGACCGGCAGTTCGGATGGAATAGCTGATGATGAGATTCGTGAAACCTTCCTGCAGGAAACAGCCGAGATTGTTGAAACGCTGAAAAGTGCACTGGCAATTATTAAAACAGAGCCCGCCCAGCAGACAGCACTGGAAGATTTGCGTCGCGGTTTCCATACTCTGAAAGGAAGTGGCCGTATGGTAGACGCGCAGGCCATCGTGACGCTGGCAACTGCCTACGAAAACATGCTGAACGTCAGAATCAGTGCCGGTGAAACCTTGTCGCTGAAAGTACTGAGCGCGCTTGATACCGTCATTGCCAGCCTGCCCAGGATGATGGATGACTTCAAAGCACAACAGGCCTGCTCGGTAGACCTGCCAGCTTTGCTGGCGGAGTGCCACGCAGAAAATTCCCCGGATGCGTCGGGAAATCCTCAGAGCAGTCACCTGGCAGTCCAGGAAGACGGTCAGGGGGCCTATGACAGTTTTATCAGTGAGGCCAACAAGCAGCAGGAAACCCTTGTGCAATTACTGGACAAGGCCTCAAACGCCGAGGCCTCAATCACGGCTCAGGCCTTTATCCTGCCGGTCCATACTCTGGCAGGCAGCGCCAAAATGGCCGGTCTTGAATCCTATGCCAGCATGCTGCGGCCGCTCGAAAAACTGCTGGAATCAGATCCTGGCCAGGAACTGACATTGAAGCGGGTCAATCTGTTCAGACAGTTGCTGACGGTGACGAAAGAAACAAGCGAGTCTTTGGCGCAGGCCATTCCCCAGCAGGATCCTCCTTTGCCGGCCAGTGCCGACAGACTGCAGCAGCTGGTCAGGGCGCTGGAAGAGGAATCCGCATGCCAGCAGACCGGAAAAACGGCACAGGCATCAGGGCAGGCGAAAGTAACGACAACGATAGCAGCAAAACCTGCAGTGGCGTCCAGAGCAGAGCAGATACAGGCTGGATTTCTCAGAGAGGCGCGACAGATCAACGCAGAATTAGGCAGCCTGTTCAAGGCCTTTCCTGGTCCGCAGGATCAACTGGATAACAGACTGTCCGCCTTGCTCGACAGGCTGACAACACTGGAAACGGCTGCCCGGGTGGCTGAAGAAAAGAACATACAGATTCTGTGTGAGGCCATGATCGGTGTTTATCGTCATCTCAAAGAGCGCAGGACCAGCATCAGCATGACCATGCTGCGAGAGCTCGAAGATGCCCATGATTTTCTGACCCAGTCCCTGCACCAACTGGGGCAAAGAAAGAGACAGGAAGATCCCGCGACAGTGATTGGCCGGCTGCAGGCGGCGCAGCATGAAGATCGTGTGACTGAAACATTGGCAGTAGATGCTGGACAGCAGGAGTCTGCAACTGAGCTCACACCGACTTCAACAGCTTCATCCAGGGCAACTCAAGCCGAGCCAGTCGAGGCCGTTGATGAATCGTTGTTGATGACCTTTCTAGAGGAAGCCGATGAACTGCTGCAGGAGCTGGAAGCAAAAATTTCGCAATGGCGTGAAACCAAAGAGACCAGTGCCTGCATTGATGAAATTCTGCGGATTCTGCATACCCTGAAGGGAAGCGCTGCTCTGGTGGGTGAAGCACAGATGAGTGAACTGGCCCATGGATTTGAATCGTTTGTGATTCAGTCCAGCAAACAGAACAAGGCGCTGGAACCCGGATTTTTCACAGAACTGGCAAATAGACTTAACGCACTTCAGCTCATTTACGCCCTGTATCATCGAGATGACAGCGGTCGCCTGATCCGTGAGCAGATTCACCGGGAGCCGCTGCCGGCAGCCACTGCAGAAACAGTCCCGGAAAAGCCGATTGACGCAGAACCGGTGAAGCAGGTTGCTGAACCCGCCCCGGTTCCGGCAGCAGTTTCACCCGTGCAGCCCCGGCCCGATGCTGCAAGCGGGGAAGCTATTACGGGTAAAGTGCAGGCAGAGGTGATTAGCCAGAACAGGGACCATACTCAAGCCGGAGGCGGGCGCAGTGCCCAGCCGCCGGATGAGAACGTTCGTGTCTCCAGCAGCCTGCTTAAATCCCTGCTCAATGATGCGTATGAAATTAATGTTACGCATAACCGGATGGAAAGCGGTATTGCGGCACTGGTGTCTGAACTGAACGATATCGAAGCCACCATGAACAGACTGCAGCACTATATCCTGACGATTGAGGCACAGGCAAAGGGCGGTAGCTTACCGGAACCGCACAGCAAGGATCGCACGGATGATTTTGATACGCTCGAAATGGAATCCTATTCAGAGCTTCAGCAGATGGCCCTTTCGATGCGGGAAGACTATGAAGATCTGACTGAAATCAAATCCAACCTGATCAGTAAAATCAGGGACGTCGATCAGATTCTGTCCGAACAGCAGAATTCAGCCAATAACTTGCAGCAGGGATTGATATCCTCGCAGATGATTCCCTTTGCCACCCTGTTCCCGCGTCTGCGCCGGCTGACCCATCAGCTGGGTCAGACCCTGGGCAAGGCTGTGACGATCTCGTTTTCCCAGACCGAAGACAGGCTGGACCGGACGGTTACCCAGGTATTAATTGGTCCTCTCGAACACATGCTGCGCAACGCCATTGATCATGGCATTGAAAAGCCGGAAATCCGGGCCCGTCATGGCAAGGCGGAAACAGCGCAGATAAACATCAAACTGTACCGGCAGGCAGGAAACATTGTGCTGGATGTCAGCGATGACGGTGCCGGTATCAATACAGAAAGAGTCCGCCAGAAAGCCATTGAAAAGGGGCTGCTGAGACCTGACGAAACGCCAACAGAACATCAGCTGCTGCAATTTTTGCTGAGTGCCGGGTTCAGCACCTCGGAAACCGTGTCGGAGATTTCAGGACGCGGGGTTGGTCTGGATGTGGTAGCCCGGGAAGTCAGCCAGATTGGTGGAGAAATTGAAATCTTTTCGACGCCTGGCAAGGGCACGACGTTCCGCATTCATTTGCCAATGACGTCCACTTTGCACCGCGCGCTGCAATTCTCGCTGAAAGGTCAGCAGTTTGTTGTTTTGCTGAACAGTATTGATGCCATCATGCAGGAACCTGTCGCCAGTCTTAAACAACGTTACGCCGGCAACAAGAGCCGGACCATCAGCTATGCTGACAAACTGTATGAGCTGCAATATCTGGGTTCCATGCTCGATGCCAATATCGAACCCGGATTTGATCCCCTGCAGCAGTCAGCCCCCCTGCTGCTGGTAACGGGTGAAGAAAAAAATATTGCCCTGCAGATCGATGCCATTCACCGGAGCAATGATCTCATTGTGAAATCACTGGGCACACAGTTCAGCATCATCCCTGGGCTGGGTGGCGGGGTCATTCTGGGAGATGGTCAGATTGTACTGGTGCTGGATCCTGTCTCAATTGTGAATGCCTACACAAAAAATAATGAGAGTTTGTTCGATAATTTCATCCAGACCAAAGAACAGGTTAAACGGGAAAAACGTTACAAGACAGTGCTGGTGGTGGATGACTCACTGACAGTGCGAAAGGTGACTTCAATGATTCTGAAACGTCATGGGATGAATGTCCTGCTGGCAAAAAACGGACTGGAAGCAGTTGAGATACTCAAGAATACCCGTCCTGATGTCGTTCTGCTCGACATCGAAATGCCAAAGATGGATGGCTTTGAAGTGGCCAGTTTCATCCGCACGCATGATGGCAGCCTGAAGGATCTGCCGATCATCATGATCACCTCCCGGGTAGGTGAAAAACACCGCACCCGGGCGGCAGAGATCGGTGTCAACCAGTATATGTGCAAACCCTTCCAGGAGCAGAACCTGCTGGAGGCGATAGAGGTCTATCACTAGTGTTCTGTTACGCAACAATTGCCGTCGATTCGGCGGCCAGATTATCCCCTGGCCTT
>CAZKJY010000028.1:0-11286 GCA_964553165.1 uncultured Enterobacteriaceae bacterium | reverse complement strand
CTCTTCAGGTCGGAATGCGCAGTCATGATGATGACCGGAATCTGCGGATAACTGTCACTCACCTGGTTAAGTACTTCCAATCCATTGATGCCGGGCATGCGGATATCACTGATAATCACATCCGGCTGCTTCTCCGCAAGTTCATTGAGCATGCGATCGCCTTTTTCAAAGCTTTCGATCTCAAAGCCGGCTTTATCAAGCGACTTTTCCAGTACCCAACGGATGGAACGGTCATCATCCACAACCCAAATCAAACCTTTATTACTCATCATTCATTTCCTTCATCTGGAAGCGGTATGGACAGGATGAATCGGGTCTGACCTTCCTGGCTTTCACATTCAATCAAACCTTCATGCTGTTTGAGAATGGTTTGCGCAATGGACAAACCCAGACCGGTGCCTTCTGCCCTGCCGCTAATCAAGGGATAAAAAATATTTTCAATAATGTCATCGGGAATGCCGGGACCGTTATCAATTACTTCAATTTTGGCAACAAGCTTGTGAGCCTTTAAGCCTATATTGGCGTGAGTCACTGCCCGTGTTTTTAAAATGATCTGCGGGTCTTCATGTGCCGAATCGCGTAATGCCTCAACGGCATTGCGTACAATATTGAGTACGGCCTGAATCATCTGCTCAACATCACAGGTTATTTCAGGAATGCTCGGATCATAATCGCGGATGAACAAAACCTTGCCTTTGGTTTCGGCCTCAAGCAGGGAACGGACACGCTCTACCACTTCATGAATATTGTGTTTGGCCAGCAAGGGCTTTTTGTAGGAGCCTGTCAGACGATCCACCAGATTTACCAGGCGGTCAGCTTCCTTGATGATGACATTCGTATAATCCTGTAATTCGTCATTGGGCAATTCTTCGGCGAGCAGCTGGGCGGCACCCCGAATGCCTCCGAGCGGATTTTTAATTTCATGGCCAAGATTGCGCACCAGTTCCTGCGTGGTTTCATGGGTGGAAATAAGCGTCTCACCACGGCTGATGTGATAGGAGCGATCCAGTTCCTGGATTTCTACCAGCAGGAAGTCCCTATCCAGTTCCGTGAAGGGGGAAACCGAATAATCCACCAGCAACTTGGCGCCATTGGCGAGTGTCAGATGAACTTTACGGGCTATATAGGTGTGACCCTGCTTCTGGACATTACGTAGCGCTTTCAGCGTTGCTTCAGGCCGGTAGATCAGGTCGCCGATATAGGCATTGCGGGAACGGCGGTCACTGGTTTTGAACAGGGCTTCAGCAGCCGGATTCAAATGAAACAGGCAAAAGCTGTCGTCCAGCAGGATGACGGCTGTGCTCAGGTGATCAAGCAGTCTGGTATTAAAACTTTCCGTATTCACGCCAATTCAGTCATATCAGGTTGCCACAACAGGAAGCGATCCCTGCCTTAGGGCAAATAGTCGTATGCAATTATTGAACCAACCTGGGGCAAAAAGCATGATGGACTGGAAAAATCAAAGACTCAGCTTGGTTAACCTGGGCAACAATACCAAAAACAGGACTAAAATGCACCAATATAGTGCGTTACACCATACTGCGCCAGTTGCCGCGGCAAGCTTCGAAGTGCCAATCCGTGCCGGCATTGTTATCATTGCCCGATTTTTAATACTGGACAGCACCCGGCCATCCGCCCCCATGAAATATTTACTGAAGTATTCGCCAGAGATAACCATTAAGAGCAGACCGGTCAGAAACCGGTTTGTCAGACAGCTGTGTACTAATCTGAATAAACTGCTGCAAGCGGTGGAAGCGGGCATTGAAGTCACCTCACACTGGGATTATCTGGAAATGAATGCACCGGATACCCTGGCAGATAGACAGGAAGTCCTGGAAAAAATACTCGCTGATACTCCGGGGATCAGTACCTTTGCCAGAGTGCATCAATATCCCCTGCAGGATTTTGATGCCCTGCTGCAACAGACCCTCATGCACTACAAGGCACGTCTTGCGGGAAAGACCTTCGCCGTCCGCTGCAAGCGGGTCGGGAAACATGATTTCAGTTCGGTTGATGTCGAAACTTTCATTGGCGGCGGGCTTAGGCAACAGACACAGGCTGCCGGTGTCAAACTCAAAAACCCCGAACTCACCGTCAGGCTGGAAATTCGTGATCAGGAAACCTTCATCATTGATGAGATCAGACTGGGGCTGGGCGGTTTTCCCCTGGGAACCCAGGATGGCGTACTGTCTCTGATCTCTGGCGGTTTTGACTCGGCGGTCTCTTCCTATCTCTCCATCCGTCGTGGCCTGACCACTCACTTCTGCTTTTTTAATCTGGGCGGCCGCGAGCATGAAGTCGCGGTGAAGGAAGTGGCCCTGTATCTGTGGATGCGTTATGCCTCATCGCACCCGGTAAAGTTTGTCACTGTCCCCTTTGAGCGCGTGGTCAGCGAAATCATTGAAAAAGTCGAGAACTCACAAATGGGCGTGGTACTAAAACGCATGATGCTGCGGGCTGCCCAGGCAGTTGCAAAGGAGTTGCAGCTTTCTGCACTGGTGACCGGAGAAGCTGTTGCGCAGGTGTCCAGTCAGACCCTGCCCAATCTCGCGGTGATCGACAGGGTGTCAGAGATGCTGGTCCTGCGCCCCTTAATCATGAGTGAAAAACAGGACATTATTGATCTTGCCCGACAGATAGGAACCGAAGAGTTTTCAGCCGTTATCCCGGAGTACTGTGGCGTCATATCGGTCAAACCCACGACCAGAGCCAGTGTCTCACGTATTGAACGTGAAGAAAGACAGTTTGATATGGAAATTCTGCAGGCGGCCATCAGGGACCGGGTGATCCTCAGCATAGACCGGATAGGCCGGGAAGAATCGGCAGCCAGTCCAGACAGTCCGAGTATTGAAAGTGAAGCGGGTAGTGCCACTATTATTGATATCCGTCACCCGGATGAAGAAGCGCGTAAACCCTTGACGCTTCAGAATCAGTCAGTGCAGAAAATTCCATTCTTCAAGCTGAACACGGCTTTCAGCAGCGGGCTGATGGACGAGTCTGTCCGCTACCTGCTGTATTGTGACAAAGGCATCATGAGTCGCCTCCATGCAAGCTATCTTCTCGAACAGGGCTTTAAAAATGTAGGAGTCTACCGCCCCACCCGTATATAATGCGCGACATTTTGAACTCACCCCCGGAAAATTTGTGATAGAAAAAATTCGCAACATCGCCATCATCGCGCATGTCGATCATGGTAAAACCACCCTGGTGGATAAATTATTGTCCCAGTCCGGCACGCTGGAAACACGTGGCAAGGCGCTTGAGCGGGTCATGGATTCCAATGACCAGGAAAAGGAGCGCGGCATTACCATTCTAGCCAAGAATACGGCGGTCAACTGGCGCGACTACCGCATCAATATCGTGGATACCCCTGGTCATGCGGATTTTGGCGGCGAAGTTGAACGGGTGCTATCCATGGTGGACAGTGTTTTGCTACTGGTCGATGCTGTTGATGGCCCGATGCCACAAACGCGCTTTGTGACCCAGAAAGCCTTTGCCCGCGGTCTTAAACCGATTGTCGTAATCAACAAAATTGATCGCGAGGGGGCCCGACCAGACTGGGTCATGGGCGAAGTCTTTGACCTCTTTGACCGACTGGGTGCCAGTGAAGAGCAACTGGATTTCCCGGTGATCTATGCCTCTGCAATCAACGGGGTGGCGGGTCTGGATCCGAAACACATGGCGACGGACATGACCCCCCTGTTTGAACTGATTGTCGATCGTGTATCTCCGCCGGAGGTCGATCCCAAAGGCGCATTCCAGATGCAGATTTCCGCACTGGATTATTCGTCCTACGTCGGTGTCATTGGTATCGGCCGGGTGACGCGTGGTACGGTCAGCATCAATATGCCAGTGGTGCTGATTGATCGGGAAGGTAACACCCGCAAGGCCAAAATCGGGCAGGTAAAATCCTACCTGGGACTGGAAAGAATTGATGTCAATAAAGCCGAGGCCGGTGACATTATCTGTATCACCGGAATAGAAGATCTGAACATTTCCGATACCCTGTGTGATCCGGCCAGGGTGGAGGCCTTGCCGGCATTGACGGTTGATGAGCCCACGGTAACGATGACCTTTCAGGTCAATGATTCACCCTTTGCCGGTCTCGAAGGAAAGTACGTGACCAGCCGCAATATCAAGGAAAGACTGGAACAGGAGCTGGTACACAACGTGGCGCTCAGAGTTGAGCAGGGCGAAAGTGCTGATAAATTTATTGTCTCGGGTCGCGGTGAACTGCATCTGTCAGTATTGATTGAAAACATGCGGCGCGAAGGCTTTGAGCTGGCGGTATCCAGGCCACGGGTAGTGGTGAAGGAAGTAGACGGCAAGCTGCAGGAACCCTATGAATCGCTGGTCGTGGATGTTGAAGAGGAGCATCAGGGAGCCGTCATTGAAGAGCTGGGCAAGCGACGGGCTGAAATGCAGGACATGATTTCCGATGGCAAGGGTCGCATGCGGATGACTTTCCTGATTCCTACCCGGGGACTGATTGGATTCAGAACCGAATTTCTGGGGCTGACATCCGGCACGGGTATTCTGACCCATATCTTTGACCACTATGGTATTGTCAAGGAAGGAGAGATTGCCAAACGTGGCAGAGGCGTACTGGTCTCCATGACCAAAGGTAAAACGCTGGCCTATGCGCTGTTTACCCTGCAGGATCGCGGCCGTCTCTTTGTCGGTCCAGGCGTCGAAGTTTACGAGGGCATGATAGTCGGTTTGCACAGTCGCGAAAATGATCTGGTGGTGAACCCCACCAAGGCGAAACAGCTTACCAATATCCGGGCTGCCGGCAATGATGAAAATTTATTGCTGACACCACCGGTGGTGTTCAGTCTTGAGCAGGCAATGGAGTTCATCGAAACTGACGAACTGGTTGAGATTACTCCTGAAAGTATCCGCTTGAGAAAAATGTACCTGACAGAAAACGAACGCAAGCGGCATGCCCGGGGCAATGAACGCTAGAGAGATTTCATGTTAGCGCTGATCCAGCGCGTTAAGTCTGCTTCGGTCGAGATTGATGGCAGACTCAGGGCTGCAATTGGTCAGGGCCTTCTGGTTTTTCTGGGCATCGAAAAAGAAGACAGTAAAGCGGAAGCCGACAGGCTGATACAGAAGGTACTAGCCTATCGGGTTTTTGCCGACGGCGAAGAAAAAATGAATCTAAGTATTCGGGATATTGCCGGTGAACTGTTGATAGTTTCACAGTTCACTCTGGCAGCAGATACCCGACGGGGTCTCAGACCCAGTTTTTCTTCAGCAAAAGCACCGGCAGAAGCCAAAGAACTTTACAATTATTTTCTGAATAAGCTCAGTCAGGATTATCCCAGGGTTGCCTGTGGTGAATTTGCTGCGGATATGCAGGTCAGTCTGGTAAACGACGGACCGGTGACTTTTTTACTGCAAAGTTAGGGTGTTTTCGAGTCTTCGGCTGGCGTTTCTTCCTTGCCTGCCTCTTCCGAATTCTCAGCCTCTTTTTTATGAATCATACGACCGGCAACAATGCCGAGTTCAAACAGCATCCACATCGGAATGGCCAGCATCGATTGCGAAAACGGGTCGGCCGGGGTAAGCAGCATGCCGATGACAAAGCAGCCGATAACCACATAGGGACGCTTTTCTGACAGGCTTTGGGGGGTAGTAGCCCCCGAGATAATCAACAGCACCGTGGCCACCGGAATTTCAAAAGTGAGCCCGAAGGCAAAAAACATCAGCAAAACAAAATTCAGATACTCACTGATGTCCGTCATCATGGCGACGCCTTCCGGGACTACTGATGCGAAGAACTGGAAAATAAAGCCAAAAACAACCAGGTAGGAAAAGGCAATTCCCATATAAAACAGCACGATGCTGGAAATCAGAATGGGCAGGGCGATTTTGACTTCATTTTTATACAGGCCCGGGGCGATAAAGGCCCACAGCTGATGCAGAAGGAACGGCACCGCGATAAAAACAGCGGTGAAAAAGGTCAGTTTGAATGGCGCAAAGAATGGCGTGGTCACAGCCGTTGCAATCATCTGCGCGCCTTCCGGCAGGACATTGGTCAGCGGGCGGGCGACGAAAGTATAGATGTCATTGGCGAAAGGAAACAGACAAAGAAAAATAACCAGAACGACCAGCAGGCAGCGCATGATGCGATCCCGCAATTCAATCAGGTGCGAGATTAATGGCTGTTCCTTTGGATCATTTTCGAGTGACATGCGTGATCTGGCTAGCTGGCAGAATCTTTGGAATTTTGATTGTTGCTGGTCTCGGTGCCTGCTGTATCTGAGACTGAGCTTTGCGTGTTCTCACTCGCTTCCTTGCCACTGTTGAGAATCTGCTGTTTCAGATCCAGGCTTTGTTTTACAGAATCTGATCCTTTACGGGCTGTTTCAATGGTGTCATCAAACTTTTTCTTACTCTCATTGAATTTTTCCATAATGGCTTCATTACGGAGCTGACGCCTGATTTCATCTGCACCGACTTCTTTTTCGATATCACGCTTGATGTTGTCGAAACTGCGGCGAAACCGGCCTATCCATAAAGCTGCTGTACGCAAGGCGCCAGGCAGCTTGTCCGGGCCAAGAATGATCAACCCGACGACGCCGATTAGTAAGAGTTCAAAGAAGCCGACACCTGTCATGACGAAGCCCTAATAAAAAATCAGGATTTGGAATCCTCTTCCACTTTTTCCGCTTTTACGTCAAAAGTATCACCCTCATCATTATCGGTGATCTGTGCCTGATTTTTTTTGTTTTTATCCTTGTCATCCTCATCCATGGCGCTTTTAAAACCTTTGATGGCACCACCCAGATCAGTTCCAATGTTTTTAAGTTTTTTGGTGCCAAAAACCAGCATGATAATCACCAGAATTATCAGTAACTGCCAAATTCCTATTCCGCCGAATCCCATAATAATCTCCTACTGAACTTGAAATACCTTATTGATAGTTTGTTTGCATTGTAGCGTTCTAGTCAGTTCCACGCGATGCTTTTTCTTGCAGCCCGGAGGTGCCGAAACGTGAATCCAGCTCCTTCAGAATATCTTCAGGGCCAAGATCAAGCCTGGACAGCATGACCAGTGTATGAAACCAGAGATCAGCCGTTTCATGAATCAGATGATCTTTGTGGGAGGCTGAATTTTCTGCATCCCGGGCTGCCAGGATGGTCTCAACGGCTTCTTCTCCAACCTTCTGCAAAATTTTGTTTAGTCCGTCATGCTGCAGTCTGGCAACATAGGAAGAAGTCGGATCAGCATCCTTTCGTTGTTCAATAATTTCTGCCAGCTTGCTTAGGGTGTTACTCACGTTTCTAGCTCTTCTCTCTTCTGACTCTTCTCAGGAGTTCCGGTATATTTCATCGGGACTTTTTAAAGGGGCTTCCACTTCCTGCCAGGTTTCACCATCCAGCTTTCGGTAAAAGCAGCTGGCGCGGCCAGTGTGACAGGCTATCCCGCCGAGCTGTTCAACCTGATAGATCAGGCTATCTCCATCACAGTCGAGATAGATCCCGTGGAGTTTCTGGACATGACCGGATTGCTCACCTTTGCGCCACAGACTGCCGCGTGAACGTGACCAGTAAACTGCACGACCTTCCTCCCGGGCAGTTTCCAGTGCTTCCTGATTGATCCAGGCCTGCATCAGAACCTTGCCGCTGGTGACATCCTGTGCAACGACAGGCAACAGACCCTCGTCATTCCAGCGCAGCTGATCCAGCCAGCTTCCCGCCATGGTGACTCCCATGTATAAAAAGTAGCCTAGAATACTCTATTTGGGGGTGAGAGTGTGAGAATCAAGCTTGCCAGCGGTAAATTATGTTCGAAAATAAAGTAATCCGAGGCCGCTAAAACACAGCAGCCACAGGATCAGGGGATAGGAAGCCATCCAGGCTCCGAGGCCGGTTAATGCTGCTAATGCAGCCAGTGTCAGGCTTGCAAGACCAGCCACTGCCAGCTTGCGAGAGCGTTTTTTTCTGGCCTGCTCACGCATCGCGTTCCGGGCATGCTGGCGGTGCAGTTCCTGTTTGCGAATGAGCCTGCCATCAAGCAGAAAATCATGCAAAAGTTCAGGTAAATCAGGCAATTGCTCAAGCCATTCCGGCAGTTTCTGGCGGATTTTCTTGAGATTATGCCAGGGCGACAATCGCTGTTTTTGCCAGTTTTCCAGAAAAGGCAGAGCGGTCTGCCAGAGATCCAGATCCGGATAGAGCTCCTTGCCCAGACCTTCGATGTTCAGCAGGGTTTTCTGCAGCAGCACCAGTGAGGGTTGTAGCTCCATATTGAAACGTCCGGCGGTACGGAACAGCTGCAACAGCAAAGCACCAAAAGAAATTTCACTCAGCGGTTTCTCAAAAATGGGTTCACAGACACTGCGCATGGTTGCTTCAAAGGCATGCACCGGGGTGTCTACAGGCACCCAGCCACATTCGACATGCAGTTCAGCCACTTTGCGATAATCGCGTTTGAAGATGGCCAGAAGGTTTCTTGCCAGGTACTGCTGGTCATCCTCACTGAGGCTGCCAAAGATTGCACAGTCAAGGGCGATGTATTGAGGGTTACGCTGATGTTCTCTTGATACGAAGATATTGCCCGGATGCATATCGGCATGAAAAAAGCTGTGATTGAAAACCTGGGTGAAGAAAATTTCCACACCGGTTTCGGCGAGTTTCTTTAAATCAATACCGGCTGCTTTCAGTTCATCAATGTGACTGATGGGAATGCCATGGATGCGTTCCATCACCAGTACATTCTGGCGGGTATAATCCCAGTAGATTTTTGGCACATAAAGGACGGGATTGTGCTTGAAATTGTTGGCGAGCTGGGTGGCATTGGCGCCTTCTATCTGTAGGTTAAGCTCATCATGTATGACAAAATCATAGTCGCGGATAATTTCCCTGGCGCGTAAGCGTTTTCCATTCCGGGTGTAGTCTTCAATAAACCCTGCAAGCAAATGCAGCAGCGCCAGGTCCTGTGCAATCACCGTTTCTATGCCGGGACGGATGACCTTGATGACGACTTCCTCACCACCGGGCAGTGTGGCTGTGTGCACCTGTGCAACAGAAGCTGAGGCGAGGGGTGCCGATGAAAAGTTCAGAAACAGTTCTTCAATTTTCCCGCCAAGGGCCTGTTCGATAATGAGTTTGGCCTGTTCGCCATCAAAGGGGGTAACCTGGTCCTGCAGGTAGGCCAGTTCATCGGCAATATCCAGTGGCAGCATGTCACGCCGTGTCGACAGCAGCTGGCCAAACTTGATGAAAATGGGACCCAGCTCCTCCAGGGCGAGACGCAAGCGTTTGCCACGGTTATAGTCTTTAACCCTGGGATCGGCGCGAAATGGCAGTCTGAGGAATAGCGTGGCAGTTGCACTGAACTGATAATCAGCCAGCAGCTCCTGCAGCCGGTAACGAGCTGCAATTTTTGCAATGCGGTATAGGCGCAGGATTTTTTTCACAGAAATAGGCTTGCTTTTGTTACCGTTTGAAGGTGCCGACTAATCGGTTCATGCCGATGACATTCGGCTCGATTTTTTCCAGCAGCTCCCAGAGACTCAGACCGGCGTCCAGGTGGGTTTCCTTATCCAGCGCCAGCACCCAGAAATAGTATTGATGGGTACCGTGACCTTCCGGTGGCATGGGGCCGTTATAGCCGGTATTGCCAAAATTATTGATGCCTTCTGTATAGGGCGCACTGCCTTCTTCCAGACTACTGACTGAGCCGGGAATGTTATAGAGCACCCAGTGGACGAATCCGTAGGTTCCATTCCCTGAAATCAGGGGGGCATCCGGATCGTGACAGATGACGGCAAAGCTCCTGGTGCCAGAGGGGGGCTTGCTCCAGCTTAGGGCTGGAGAAACATCTTCACCTGTACCAGTATATTTGGCAGGTATGGCTCCAAGGTTGTTGAATGCGGTGCTCGTGACTTGCATGTCTGAAAGTGCAAAGCCCATGGTTTACTCCTCATTATTTGCCTGCATTAGTTTTGTTCCAGGTTGCTCAACCGGGATTTGAAACGGTCAAGGCGTAATCTTAGTTCGTCAATACGCTGGTAGAAAGCTTCAAGCTCAACTTTTCCGGGTAAGAGTTTACTTTCTTCGTGCAGGTATTCGTCCAGGTTTGCACTCATGTGCTCATGGCTGTCGGCCAGAAATACCCGTAATTGTCTGAAGCCATCACTTAACAATTGCGTTGGGATATCACCAATCATGTTGCTTAGTTGATATTCCCAGTCGATGTCCAGGGTATCGGCCAGAGTCTGCAGTTGCTGTATGGCTGCAGCGTCACCCTGAATCTGTATGGCCTCCTGACGGATAGCTTTTTGTTTGTCCCGCGAGATTAACAGAGTCATCAGGGCAGTTGCTGTGCCCTGAACTGTCGCGTCACATGGCCGGTCATATACTGAAGACAACATCAGGCCCTGCTGATGAAATATCAGATAAATTGACAGCCTGGGTGACGTGCTCTGAACACAGACGACCTTGCCCTCCAGATCACGAACTTTTTCCTGGCTGGCCGAATCCAGTGAGAGTGTCTGGTTGATAAGCTTTTCAATGCTGGCAAGTGCAGCAGCAAGTACCAGATTAAGTGGCATCTTTGTAACCGAGATGAATGGCACAGATGCCATCCATCACATCATGATAGTCACATCGGTTAAAGCCTGCCTCCAGCACCATGCCTTTGAGGGTTTCCTGGTCCGGGTGCATGCGGATGGATTCAACCAGATACTGATAACTGGCACTGTCGCCACTGACCAGTTTGCCGGCAAGCGGCCAAAGTTTGGAATAGAGATCATATGCCTTGCCAACTAACGGATTTTTGGGTTTGGAAAATTCCAGAATGACCAGCCTGCCGCCAGGCTTGATTACCCGAAAAATTGAGGCGAGCGCAGCGTCCTTGTTGGTAACATTTCTCAGACCATAGGCGATACAGACGCAGTCAAAGCTGTTACTGGCAAACGGCAATTTTTCGGCATCAGCGAGGGTATAGGTAATATTGGATACGTTGCCCCTGTCGATGATCCGGTCGCGACCGACACGCAGCATGGATTCGTTGATATCTGCCAGCACAACGTGGCCGGTGCTACCGACGACGGGTGCGAACTGCATGGCGAAATCACCTGTACCTCCTGCCAGATCAAGAATCTGCTGACCAGATCTGAGCGCCGTGAGCTGAACGGTGAAACGCTTGATAATCCGATGCGTGCCCAGCGACATGATGTCATTCATGATGTCGTAGTTCCTGGCGACTGAATGAAACACCTGGGCAACATGCTCTGCTTTTTCCGCGACCGGGACTTCACGGTAGCCGAAA
>CAZKJY010000027.1:0-11294 GCA_964553165.1 uncultured Enterobacteriaceae bacterium | reverse complement strand
CAGACAGAAACCTATCGATAATGTCGTGGTCAACGACATCGACAATATCTTCGAGTATTAAAATTGAGGGCTCAGACAAAAGTGTACTGGCCAGTTTCAGTCTGATTGCCTGAGGCTGCGAAAGCGGCCACGCGCTTCGGCTAAGGAGGGTATCAAGTCCATCCTTCATGTGACCAATTTCATCGTCCAGCTCCAGCAATGCCAGGGCTTGCTGCCGGGAATACTTGCCGTTGGATTTAACATACATGTCCATGAAATCCCGGATAGTGATGGGCGGCAAGGTGACTCGATTAATTAACCGAACCGTGTGACGAAGCTGCTGGCGTTGTATGTCAGAGTTGTCATGGCCGCCGATGGTGATAAGGCCCGAGTCAGGTCGGTAATTTCGGCGTAATAATTCTGCAAAGTGGCGCAGTGCAAGGAGATTTCCGCTGGCTTTGTACAGGCCGCCTGCAGGCAATTCCAGATTGAATTCCATCTCCTGGTTTAATCGATGAATTTTGACTCTGTTGAAAGCAATGACAGCATCTTTTGGCATTGCTATATCAGTATTTTTCTCAGGATCCTCCGTTTCAACATGCTGAAACCGGGCCAGTTCCTCTACCGCTGCACAGACGTCAAAGTAGCTATCCAGATAGCCAGCCAGTTGGGGAAGACCAACAAAAATTGCAGACATGATCAGCTCTGCTGCAACCAGCTGCCCTAATGTCAACTGTCCCTGTAAAACGAGCCAGCCACCGAGCCCCAGCAATATGGCACTTGCGGTTGCATATAAAAAGAGCATTGCGATTAACTGGGCATAGGTATTATGAAAATGGTCTGACTGGCGCTGGATATGTTCATCAACCAGATTATTGGTTTTATCTAGTGCATAGGCGGGATTATGTGAAGACCAGTAGGCTTCATTATTCACGGCCAGTGATTGTAGCCATGCGGCTGTTTGATATTTTGCTTCTGAAAGTCTGAAGCTGGTGTTTATTGAGCGCCAACCCCAAATTTTCCAGATCAGCCATAAAATCAGGATCAGGCCGATGCTGAATATCAAAAAGTAGAAATGGTAAAAAGAGACAACTGTAAAACCAATAATGGCCTGCAGTATCAAGGTAAAACCATTGGTCAATATGGTCGGAATATTCTTTTTTAGCGTCAAAATATCGAAATAGCGATTAAACAGATCGGCTTTATGGTTTTGTTCAAAGAAATGAGACTCTGCCAACATGGCCGTTAAAGCGATTTCGCTGGAAATCCTGGCATAGATTTTCCGGGCGAATAATTCCAAAGCATAGGCTCTCAGGGCAAACATAATTCCTGACAGTGTCAGTAAGCCAAAAAGCAGTAGCGCAATTAATATAACGGCCCGGACTAAAGCAATGTTGGCGACAGTATCAATCAGTAACTGCAGAGAAATTGGAACAGCCAGCGTAAGCAAACTGATTGCCAGACTGTAAACCAGAACAACTTTGTAAAAGCCGGCTTCTGGATTAAGAATCGCATGGAATTGCCTGTTAAACTGTTTTTTGCTTGGGAAATGCCCGGCCATTACTGCTGTTCCTGAAAATATTTAAGTCAAACAAAGTGAATAAAATGCTATCTGTTAATGTAGATGTGCATATTAAGTGATAGGAATAGTAATAATCCTAATAAAAAGCAATAGGATAAAACTATCATATGCGGGGGATGCATATCCCTGTAAGCGAAGGACTTATCTTCAGCACCCTATGCGTTTTCGGTGAGCGAAAATCTTAGCCTGACATGATCGCCGACGAGAGTAATTTCAGTTCCTGGTCGTCAGCAGATTGAATTATCGCTAGTGAAATTGTCTCGAAAAATAGCTACTATTCGTTGCCCTTACCGTTCAGGCAGGATCCTCTGCAAGGTTTTAAGCAGGGATAATTTTTTTATTGCACGTCACAACAATTGACTAAACACTGGACTCCGTAAAAGAGTCTTTGGAAGGGGAAATCGTTAGGGCAATCGTAAGATGTAGTCTAAAAGAGCAGCCCCAAAGCATATTTTCAATCGCCTTTTCCCGCTGGTTTATGGCGTATTAGATTTTTGAGGTATTCGTAATGACCGTTTTAGTTGAAGGTATCTCTGTCATCATCAGGTTAAAGGCGATCAATAAGATCATTCCTGACGGATGGGAGGGTTTCAGGCAGTATCTCCCGAATTTCACCCTGTGCAAGGATGACAATCTTGTCCGACTCGCTTTTTTGAGTCAGGAAGATGCAAAAAAATTCACCGATAAACTGGAGTCTTTAAAACTTGTCCATCAGGGGCAGGACGGTGCCAAGGATTTTGTTCTGGTGGATCAGATGCATGGCCTCGCCAGTCGCTGTACCTGGCTTGAATGCGGGCATGTCAGTCTAAACAATGATCCAGAAAAGACAGTCGCAGCCTGTCGTCTCGCGGGCACCACTGATGACAGCATCGTTACCCCGGAAGGATGGGAGTATGAGACATCTTTGACCGCAAAATTTGGTCTGGTGCCCTCAGACAGTCAGGCCTAACAGCCGCAGTTTAACGGGATCCAATTCAGGCAGGGGGAGCTGCCTGGTACAATTGGTCTGCCATTTACCAGCAGTCATTAACCAGCAGTCATTGACCGGCTTAAACCAGCCAATGACTGCATTCAAACAAAGCGGGATTTACGCGCTGCCTTTATTGTCCAGACTGTATTTACCGGCGCCACAGGCATATAAAACCAGCAGACCACCTGTGATAGACAGGTTTTTCAGGAAGTCGGTAGACGTCACTGGCATGTGATAGATTAATGCGGCCAGGAGCGTGAAAATTGCCAGGGTCAATGCAGCGACTCTTGTTTTGAACCCAACAATCAGCATAAGACTTCCCAGTACTTCCACCAGGATGACTAAAAATAACAGTTGTCCCGGGATCCCGATGCCCAGAAAGCTGCCTCCGGCCATAAAGCCGGCGGTTCCGGCATAGCCAAAGCCAAGTCCAAAGCCAGAGCCGATTTTACCTATCCCGGAGATCAGAAAAACAATTGCCAGTAGAACTCGTCCTGCTGCATGCGAATAATCATTCATGGGTCATTCCATCCTTTATTAACGTTATTGGGAGAGTAAATACTAACTAAGAATTCCTCCAAATGCTCTATTTATGATTGGGGTTTAGCAATGCTAGACATCAGGAGTTCATAGGTCTGCCCAGGCTTGATAGTAGCTGGGTGGAATAACTGCCTGATAGGCCTGTGATTGACTTAAGGCGGGTCTTAAAGTGTAGAATCCAGTCTGGAAAAGCGGCTTGCGAAATAGGTAATATCTTTTTCGAGCCTGATAATAATATTTCAAATAAATCTCCGAGGATGAGGATATGGTTTATCCCCACTCAACAGGTGGATCCCCTTTTTTTGCCAGAATACTGCTGCTTGCCTGTTTCAGTTTATTCATTGCGCAAGGCGCTATTGCGCAGTCTGTGAGTGCACTGCAGTGTCCTGACCCGGACGCGGATGCTGATGAAAGCCAGAGAATCTTGAATCTGCCAACAGGGCAATTATTTCCCCTCGACAACAGGGCACCCGCTGCATTTACTGCTGAAGCTGAACCTGAGCTGCCCAACCGGATTGCCCAGTTTTCAGACGATTTACGGTTATTGCCAGTCCAGGGGAATGTCTATGTGCTGATGGGTGCAGGGGGCAACATTACCCTGCAGATCAGAAATGAACGGACAGAAGATGGCGTATTTCTCGTTGATTCAGGTAACGCTGAATCCAGTGAGGCCGTGCTTGCCGCCATCCAACAAATTACAACTGCCCCCATTCGGACCATCGTTAATACCTCGGATGACACTCAACATTCGGGTGGCAACATCCTGCTGGGTCAGTCCGGTTCCAAACTGGTCACTAACCAGGCTGGAAGCAACAATGGCGAGGAGCGGGGCGCGGCAATCATCGCTCGGGAAGAAGTCATGATTCGTATGATTGTGGGAGGGGCCGAGGACTGTGCCTGGCCCAACAGGACCTACTCTGCCTATCCAAGGCTGACCTTGCCCTTCAATGGGGAAGGAATCAGAATCCTGCATATGCCAAATGCTGTCACGGATGGTGATTCATTCGTTCACTTCCGTAGCTCCGATGTGGTCAGTACCGGCGACATTTTCAATACCGACCGCTATCCGCCCATTGATCTGGCACGGGGAGGGTCGATTAATGGTGTCGTGGCCGCGCTCAATGAATTGCTTGAAATCACCATTCCTGCCCTGAAAAACGAGGGAGGAACCTATGTCATTCCCGGTCATGGCAGGATCGCGGACGAAGCCGATGTCTCCGAATACCGGGATATGGCGACAATCGTCCGGGATCGTATCCAGACCTATCTGCAAAGAGGCATGAGTCTTGAGGAGGTACAGGCCATGCGTCCGACCCTGGAATATGATGGTCGCTATGACCAGGGTCTCAGCCCGGATGCTTTCGTTGAAATCGTTTATCAGAGCCTCAGTCAGGCAGGAGGTTCACAATGAAAAATCTGCATTCATTCCGATTCCGCTTAATCAGTGCCTGCCTCTTTGTCTTTTCACCTGCCATGCTGCTGGCTCAGTTGCCGCAGGATGAGCCTGATCTGCGAACTGCAAGAGAGATGGCACCGGTAGACCTCACCGGCACTTGGGTATCGGTGATTACCGAAGACTGGCGCTATCGCATGGTGACACCGCCCCACGGAGAATTGCATGGCCTTCCTTTGACCCCGTTGGCTGAGGAAGTCATGAATGCCTGGGATCCTGATGCCGATGAAGCCGCCGGTCTGGCCTGTATGGGATATGCCGCGCCGAATCTGATGCGCCTGCCGGGGCGCGCCCGCATCAGCTGGGAAGACGAGTGGACTCTCAAAATAGAATACGATCACGGAGAGCAGACGCGCCTGCTGCATTTTGAAGGGTCACCGCCCGCTGACACAGCCAGAAGCTGGCAGGGCTATTCAGTTGCCCAATGGCAGAGGCAAACCACGCTTGCCAGAGGGATTGGGTTCTTTGGCGTTGGTGGTGGTCTGGGAGAGTTGCTGGGCCCGCTGGAAGTTACCACGTCACACCTTCGTGAAGGTTATCTGAGAAAGAATGGCGTCCCTTTCAGTGAGGATGCAGTGCTGACGGAATATATTATCTGGCGCCAGGATACCGTGACTGGCGATGAGTGGTTTTCCCTGATCAGTACGGTTGAGGATCCGGTCTACCTCAGAGGGCTTTACATCAGAAGCTCAGAATTCAGAAAAGAGGCAGATGATTCCATGTGGTCACCACGACCCTGTAGCGTGAGGTAAGAAACAGAATGAAATCAATACTGCAAAAATTTGTTGTTCTGCTTGTCTCACTGCTGGCCATGGTGACAGGCAGTATGGTTTTCGCCCAGTCCGGCACAGGCGGTGGCGCCTATGAGGCCGATCTGCAGGGATACTGGTACAACCCCCTGTATGAAGACAACCGGGACCGGGGAGAAGGCCCCTATATTGGTGATTACCTGGGCCTGCCTCTGAACCAGGCTGCCATCCAGGCTGCCGAAGCCTGGGACCCGACCATCCTGTCGCTGGAAGAACGTCAGTGTAATGATTATGCCGCTGATTACGCCGCGCACAGTATTGGTAATCAGGCTATCTGGAAAGAAGTCGACCCCTTCACCAATGAAACCATTGCCTGGCGCCTGCGGCTTTCCTGGATGGGCGGACAACGCACCATCTGGATGGATGGCAGACCTCATCCTCCGGAGGGGGCACCACATACCTGGCTGGGATTCTCTACCGGAAAATGGGTAGGCCCGACCCTGGTCGTGACTACGACACATCTGAAGAATACCTGGCTGCGTCGCAATGGTGTTCCCCGCAGCGACAAGGCCTATGTGGTCCAGTATTTCACCCGACTGGGCAATCTGCTCACCGTCGTCGATCATATCTATGATCCGGTGTATCTGACCGAACCGCTGGTGCGAAGCAGTGATTACATTCTGGACCCTGCCGGCAGAATGGGAAGCTTCATCTGCGAAACCGTCGAGGAAGCACCGCGTGATCCGGGCGTCGTCCCGCACTATCTGCCTGGTGAAAATCCAAGCCTGACGGAATTTTATGAAATCTTTGATCTGCCGGTGGAATCGATGATGGATGGGGCTGACATGCTGTACCCGGAATACCTGGACAGACTGGACGCACTGCGGGCTGACTGATTGGGAACAATATGGTTAAGGCTCTGGCGCAAGATCCCGAGATAGCTGTAAGCGAAAATTAGCCGTTATGTTCAACACCATTAGTCTGTGATTAAACAGAGGAAATGCCATGTAAGGCAGACACCCTGTATAGGGTGCTGGGTAAGAATCCACAACCGAGCCGGTAAATCTTCGGTATTTTTACAAATCAACTGGAAAACTTGCTAACAACCTACAGTAGTAATAGTAGTTTGCAAGAGCTCTGTAATCAGTCGCCAGATGTTCCCTGATAAATTCTCGTTTGGTTCCAGTTAATGCAGGTCTCTACCAGCATTTTAATCTGGACTAGTTCACCTGATCATTCTCTCCGCAACTTGTCATTATTCTCATTTTGCAAATTAAATCGGCTGTAAATTGATGATATGCAAATCAATTTGCAAATCATTTTGCAATTTTAGTTCTGTAACAAAGTGAATGTCGAGCCGAATGTTATGTATTTTTATTGTAATTTCAATAAGTTAAAAAATTATAGACGCTTGTACACAATCCTGGCACGCTAATTGTAAGAGTCATAGCTAGCAATGTGAAAGGCCCTGACAAATTTAAAACATTACGTTTATAAACATGGCAATGAAAATGAACTAAACCGGAAGTGATGAAGTGACTTAGGCTGATGGGAACAAACAAGATTATTGCTGTGATTGATGCCAGCTTGGGTTGAACCTGCACTATCAAACCTTTGAAAAAACTAATTAGGTTGATTAAAAAATGATCCAAAAATGAATTTCGTACGTATGAGGTGCTGGTAACATATTGTAACGATTGAGGCTAAAACAGAAAGTTTATAGATTGGAAAAAGGGTAAATGAGATATGATTTTTTTATGAGTGTAGAAGATGTAATTGTAATAGTTGATGATGACAAACTATTTTGTCAGCTTGTCGAAAAAACATTAATACGTAAAAAATTTAACTGCATATCAATGTCTACCTATAGTGAAGCGCTTGGTTGGATTAAGCGGGAAAAAGCTACACACAATATCAAGCTTTTCATATTGGATTTGAATATTGAAAATGAATTTGATGGATTGGATTTGTGCAGGGAAATTCGGACAGCAACACAAATCCCGGTGCTGATGTTGACTGCAAACGATTCAACGGAGACGGTAATTAAATGCCTGGAGGCCGGAGCTAATCAATACGTTATCAAACCCTTTAAAAGTGAAGAGTTGATTGCGAGGATCAACGCAGCAATTGGGAACAGTAAAAACAGTAGTCGAGGAATTTCAAGTAAAGATTTAGGTTTTGTAATAGTAGGTGAATTTAAAATTGATACAAAACTACGGAAATTAGCTTATAAAAATAAATCAATAGATCTTACCGAGAATGAGATAATGCTGATCTCGCTGTTATTGCAAAACCACGAAGAAAATGTGTCAAGGGAAAGGATTAGCATCATGATTCATGGAGCTGAAAGAAATGTGATGAGCAGAAACATAGATATGGCAATAGCAAGATTAAGAAGAAAGTTAACTAAAAATGAATTTCCCTTGGTGATAAATCACATAAGAGGGTACGGATACAAGTTGTCAATTATTGGAAATAATGAAGTATGAATCAGATATTTAACGCAGATTGCCTAAGGGAAAACCTAGAATTCAATGAACCTGAAATACTACTCTCACTTTATTCAGATTATATCGATCAATTATACAGCCTAAGCGAATATATAAAAAATATTAATCAGACAATTGATGAAGAGGTGAAATCTGGACTGAAATGCGAGCTGCATAAAATAAAATCATCCTCGAAAGCTATTGGAGCATTGACGCTTGGTGAAAAATTAGATTATGTGGAAAAAAAAATTGATAATTTGGAAGCTAATGAAATTTCTTTAGAATTAAATAGTTTGACCCTATTAATTAATGAGACAAGGAAAAAGATACTCGACGAATCAGCAGATTTGGTAAAGAGGTATATGTAATGAACCTATCTGCTTTTGTTCTTGATGATGACATTTTTTATGCCAATCTGGTCGCTGAAATGTTGTCAATTGAAGGGCTCGTTGTCCACTGCAGTAATAATCCTGAAGAAGTTAACATAAAGATGTTGGAATGTTTTGATATCTTGGTTTTAGATATGTTAATGCCTCATCTCGATGGATTCTCAATTATCGAAATGATTTCAGCTCTGAAAAAGCAGCCTGAATTGATATTGATTTCAGGCGCTGACAAAAAAGAGCTTAACTATGCGGCAAGATGGGCAAGGAAGAATAACCTCAAAATACTTGGGTATTTGGAAAAACCCTTTAAAAAAAGTGATTTGATGGCGCTTATTAATAGCAGCAAAAATCAGGCCCTTCAAAATACCTGTCAAATCTAGACAGGCGATTATATCCACAATAAGCATTGTTATTTATGATGGAATAAATAATTGCAGGTAGAAAGGTGGTAATAGATAACAACATGATTGGCTGGAGTGCAGCCGAAATAATCAAGCCAAAGGAAATACTTGATCGATTGGATGCTATGACCTTTGTCATTAGTAAAAAGGGCAAATTTCTTGATTGCTATCCTGGGCTTCTTGGTGATTTCCTTTATGCTTCTAAAAGTACCTTAATAGGTCGCAAATTCGATGAGGTATTGCCACAAGAATTATCGCTGATGTTGAATGAAAAAATTAATGAATTGTATAAACATGGTGAAGTGTGCAAATTTGAATACAAGTTAGAAATCAGAAGAAAATGTTATTACTTCGAATGTTCTTTGTCATTGCTGAATGATGATGAAGAGCCTCCGGTAGTTTGCCTTATCAATGAAATCACGCGCAGGAAAAAGGCAGAGCTTGAGTTGATAAGGTATGATCGTCTGCTGAATGCTGTTGTTAAAACAAATCAGATGTTGATAGGGTCCTCTAATATATTGCTGGATATAAGTAATGGGTTGAAAGAAATTGGTGAAGCTGTTGGTGTAGATCGCTGTTACCTGTTTCAAAATCACTATGATGAAGTGATTGGTGAAATGGTATGTAGCCAGAAATTTGAATGGTCCAAGGAAAATGTATTGCCACAGATTGATAACCCTGAACTCCAAAATATACCATTTAGTGCCAATATTGAATTTATGGAACCTTTAATAAAAGGCCTGCCATTTATTTGTATTGTTAGGAATATCAAAAATGAAAATCTTAGAAAGGTATTGGAAAATCAAAATATTGTTTCACTTTTAGCTTTGCCCATCTTTAATAATGATAATTTTTGGGGCTTTGTCGGTTTTGATGACTGTTTCAATGAAAGAGACTGGTCAATCAATGAAAGATCAATACTGCTTTCTCTCGTGACATCAATAACGGCTGCAATATCGCGCAATGAATATCAGCATGAGATGCTGGATTCAAAAAATAAAGCTGAGGAAGCGAGTAAAGCAAAAAGTCTGTTTGTATCCAATATCACCCATGAACTAAGAACGCCAATGAATGGCATTATAGGCAATATTGATTTATTAGCAGAATATGAATTTGATGGAGAAAATCAGGTATATTTTGATGGGCTTAAGGAATCAGCAAATTATTTAACTAAACTGATTGATGACGTGCTGGATTTTTCGATTATTGAATCGGGAACGCTTACAATCAATTCAACTGTGATTAAGATCGATGAACTAGTTAAAAATTCAATTGCAGAAGTCTCCCATATTATTGATGCAAATCTTAATCAACTTAAAATAAATTTTGAAAAATTAACCATCAATACTATATATGCTGATCAAATTCGCCTAAAACAGGTGATTGTAAACCTGCTATCCAATGCTTCGAAATTTACCAGCAACGGCGTTATTGAGATAGAGATTTCCAATGATCCTGTACAGATTATGTTTAAGATAAAAGACAATGGAGTCGGGCTTAGCCAATCAAAGAAATCTGGCGGGATTTTCCGGCTTGAATCAGATGGACAGAAGCATAGGGGTGCAGGATTGGGTTTAAGTATCGCAAGAAAGGTGCTTGAATATTACGATTCTGAATTACAGTTAGTGAATAATCCACAAGGCGGAACAATCGCTGCTTTTGGATTGCGCCTAGAGGCTGTCAAGTTGCCAAAAAATATCAAAATTGAATCAGCTATTGCTAAAAAATATTGGGATTTTTCAATAAAGCTTGAGAATGAATTTAAAGTGCTGGTCGTTGAAGACAATAAGATAAATCAAACATTGATTCTTAATATCGTTAAAACCTTTAACAGTGATATCAGCATCAAAGCCGTTTCAAATGGACTGGAAGCTGTTGAGTATTATGCCAAGTATGGCGCTGATATCATATTCATGGATTTGCAAATGCCCGTTATGGACGGTATGGAGGCGACTAATCATATTTTGGAGAGAGACGCTGATAGCTATATTGTTGCGTTAACAGCTAGCTCTACCAACGAAGTAAAAAAAATGTGCGTTGACGTCGGCATGAAAGATTTTATTAGCAAGCCTTTTACAAAAATTAAAGTGTATGAGGCAATACTCAAGAGACTTGGTCAACTTCAATCTCACCCCATAGCAACTTGATCCGACAATTCATATAAGTCTTTGATAGGGTTGTTGTGGTTAATCTAGCTATCATGAACTGCGTGTAACTCACTGATACGTTACGATAAGTTACCCTTTTGCTGTGGAATCCTGATGGGATAGCACGCAAAATTCAGCTTTAAAACCAGCTATATTTCTTTGTTAAGCAGGCGAGTAATAAGGATGTGTTTTAAAGTTTTTACGATTTCTACAGATGTTATTGCTACATCGGTATTACGTACTTTATTTAATCTAACCGTGATAATTCTTCCCAATGTCTCCGGTGCGGCAGAAGTTGTAGATTTTTCACCAGTAGCAAGTTCAGTTTTGCAGTCAGTAGTCACTGTTGTGGTAGATAGGCAGCCGGCTATTTCAGACACACCACCAGAAATATCAAATACTGTTACCCAGGGTTCTGGTGCAGATACTGCGCTTTCACTCGTTGTTGAGCGTAGTCAGGAAATGATAACCAATCATGGCTCTGGGTTTGTGTTCAGAACGGACGGTTATATCCTGACGGCTGCTCATGTTGTGGAAGACGCACAAGCCATTTTCGTTCTTCACAATAACGGCAACTCCTATCCGGCAGAACTAATCC
>CAZKJY010000026.1:0-11400 GCA_964553165.1 uncultured Enterobacteriaceae bacterium | reverse complement strand
CAGTAACACCAGCAAGGTCACGCCCATACCCAGCGTGCTGCCAAGGAAATTGCTGACCCTGCTGACAAGACTTTCATTGACAGGTGCGGGTGCAGGCGCCGGAGCCGCTGGAGGCACCTGCGTGACTGCCACTGGGGCTGGCTCGGCAGGAGTCTGATTCTGTTCTGCCAGCTGGGCCTGTAATTCCGCCATGCGCTGGTCTTCGATGGCGATGATGTTTTCGAGAATGCTGATCTGTTCCTGCAGGTCGGCAAGGCGAGTTCGCAGTTCTTCATTTTCCATGCGCGCCACGTCCAGGCTTTCCTGGCTGAGGGCAAGCTCCGTTTCCAAAGCGCGGATGGTTGCATTGAGACCATCCACTTCCTCATCCCGACCCAGATTGTCTGCATCCGTCACGATACTCAGTTCATCCCGGGTATTGGCAGGTCTTCCCTGTGTGTTATTGACGGCCAGCGGTTGGCCACCGCCGAACTGCTGATTCTGAATGGCGACCTGAGAAATTGCCTGTTCCTGTGTGATGGTCTGAATTTCCTGCCGATCCGGAATTCGTAAGACCCGGCCTGCCCTGATGCCGTTGATATTGTTGTTGATGAAGGCATCACTTCCGGAATTGGCGCGCTGGATTGCCAGCATCATCTGCTGGACCGAAACTCCATTGTCAGGTCGTGTCGCCAGTGCAATATTCCACAGGGAATCACCTGGCTGGATTACCACAGATTCAACATTGCTTGCAGGCTCAGGGAACTGTCTGACTTCTGCCGCCGGGGCAGGAACCGGCACTGGTTCCGGTGTTGGTTCTGAAACTGGTTCAGGGTCAGAATCCGGCAGTGTCTGGGGTGTCACCTGCTCCGCTATCTGTGGACGCGGAGCCACCGGCGCGGGCGTCGGTGCTGGTCTGGGCGCTGTTTCTGCCGGTGCCGGAGCCGGCGCGGGTACCGGATTGGCGCTGAACGTCGGCAGATCCAGCAAGACGGTGTATTCGCGAATGACCCGACCGGATGGCCAGCGGACATTGAGGACAAAATTCAGATAGGGCTCAACAATGGCCTCAGGGCTGCTGATCAGTATCTCACCACGCGTGGCACTGTAAACAGCCACGTCAAAATCAAGCTCATTGAGCAAGGGCAGCGGCTCAACCCCTACCCGTTCAAAATCGGCTTCGGAACCCAGCGTCACGCGGATCTGGGATTCATCCAGACCATCCAGCTCAAGCAATTCAATTCTTGCCTGCAGGGGTTGATTCAGGGCCGATTCGAGGCGGATATCACCCAGCGTAAAGGCCGTGGCCGACACTGAAAGGAATCCAGTAAGGAGGCAGGATGTGAAGGCCAAAAACTTTTTGCCGTCGATCCAAGTAGTTACCAGCATAAATCCACCCTTACTGGAAGTGAGAGTTACTTTCAAAATAAGCGGTAAGTATTCATTATAAATAGTCTTTTATCAACTCTTCCGCTATCTGAATTGAGTTCAGAGCCGCACCTTTTCGTAAATTATCTGACACAATCCACAAATTTAGTCCCAGTGGGTGGGAAACATCTTCCCTGATACGGCCAACCCAGACTTCATCATGGTCAGTACCTTCACCAATTGGCGTCGGATAACCGCCGGGTTTTCGGGTATCCAGCACTTTTACCCCGGGGGCTTTCTTGAGCAATTTGTGCACTTCTTCGACAGAAATCTTGGCTTTGGTCTCAATATGCACGGCTTCGGAATGGGAATAAAACACCGGCACGCGCACACAGGTGGGGTTAACCAGAATATCCCTGTCAGCGAAGATTTTCTGGGTTTCCCAGACCATTTTCATTTCTTCCTTGGTGTAGCCGTTATCCATGAACACATCAATGTGCGGCAGGACATTGAAGGCTATCTGTTTTGGATAAACCTGAATCTCCGGTTCCTGGCCATTCAGCAATCTGGCAGTCTGCCCGGCCAGTTCATCAATGGCCTCCTTGCCGGTACCGGAAACGGACTGGTAGGTGGCAACATTGATACGGCTGATACCCACAGCATCATAGATGGGCTTCAGTGCAACCAGCATCTGAATGGTTGAACAGTTCGGATTGGCAATGATGTTCTGGTTTTTGTACTCCGCAATGGCCAGTGGATTCACTTCCGGCACGACCAGGGGAATATCTTCTTCATAGCGGAACTGGGAGGTGTTATCGACCACGATACAACCTGCCTTGCCGGCAATCGGCGCATATTTCGCGGACACGGAAGCGCCGGCTGAAAAAAGCCCGATCTGCGCTTTGGTGAAATCAAAATCATCAAGATTTTCAACAGTATATTGCTTTTTATTAAAGCTCATTGTCTCGCCTGCACTGCGCTCACTGGCCAGCAGATAGAGATTATCCACCGGGAAATTACGCTGCTCGAGAATTCTCACCAGGGTATGTCCTACCGCCCCAGTCGCGCCGACGATGGCGACATTGTATTTATTGCTCATGATTCAGTTTTCTCCGATCCATATGCCAATGCCGGGACCTTAAATCCCGGCTGTTCAAGTTAACTTCTTGTAATATCAGCTAAAAAGCCAGGGTGATTGCTGCTGCCATCGGGTTTCGAAGGCTTTTATATCATCCGTGTGTTGCAGGGTCAGGCCGATATCATCCAGCCCCTTGAGTAATACATTCTTCCGGGCCGGTTCTATCTCAAAGGTGATGACATCACCATCAGGCAGAATGATCTTCTGCGCAGGCAGATCTATCTCCAGCGCATAGCCTTCATTGGCTTCAGTTTCCCGGAATAGTTTATCAACAATTTTTTCATCTAAAACAATGGGTAATATTCCATTCTTAAAGCAATTATTGAAGAAAATATCAGCAAAGCTCGGGGCAATGATACAACGAATGCCATAGTCCTCCAGTGCCCAGGGGGCGTGTTCCCGGCTGGAACCGCAGCCGAAGTTCTCCCTTGCCAGCAAGATTCTGCCGCCCTGGTATCTGGCCTGATTGAGCACAAAGTCCGGATTGAGCGGTCTGCCCGTGCAGTCCTGATCCGGCAGCCCCTTATCCAGATAGCGCGCTTCATCAAACAGGTTTTTGCCAAAACCGGTGCGTTTGATCGATTTCAGAAACTGCTTCGGGATGATGTAATCCGTATCGACATTGGCTCGGTCCAGCGGGATGACAATGCCTTTTTCATTGATAAATTTATTCATGTTCCGCAATCCTGGTTAAGTGGCTCTAGTTAAGTGTCAAAGTACGGACATCCACAAAGTGTCCGCTAACGGCAGCAGCAGCTGCCATGGCCGGGCTCACGAGATGGGTACGTCCGCCAAAGCCCTGCCGGCCTTCAAAATTTCGGTTCGAGGTAGATGCACAGTGTTCCCCTTCGCCCAACTGATCAGCATTCATAGCCAGACACATGGAACAGCCCGGTTCACGCCATTCCAGGCCAGCCTCGATGAAAATCTTGTCCAGCCCTTCCTGTTCCGCCTGGGCCTTGACCAGGCCAGAACCTGGCACCACCAGTGCCTGCTTGATATTGGACGCCACTTTGCGGCCTTTGACGACAGCGGCTGCCGCGCGCAGGTCCTCAATGCGTGAATTGGTACAGGAACCGATAAACACGCGATCCAGATTGATTGCCTGAATCGGCGTATTGGCTTCCAGGCCCATGTATTTCAGGGCCTGCTGGTAATTGGCCCGCTTGGTTTCATTCTGGACCAAAGCCGGATCCGGGACAGTCGCATTGACTGCAACCACCATTTCCGGAGAAGTTCCCCAACTGACCTGAGGTTCAATCTCAGCCGCATCCAGCTCCACCACCTTGTCAAACACGGCATCGGCATCACTGTGCAGTTCCCGCCAGGCAGAAACAGCCTGTTCCCAGAGTTCACCTGTTGGCGCAAAGGGACGTCCCTTAACATAATCAATCGTTTTGTCGTCCACGGCCACGATCCCGGCACGGGCTCCCGCTTCGATTGCCATGTTGCAGACTGTCATGCGTCCCTCAATCGACAGGGCTTTGACTGCATCACCGCCAAATTCAATGGTATAGCCGGTGCCTCCGGCGGTGCCGATCTTGCCGATAATGGCTAGCACCATGTCTTTTGCCGTCACACCCTGCCCCAGTTCGCCGTTGACCTTGACCAGCATGTTCCTGGCTTTTCGCTGAAGCAGGCACTGCGTGGCGAGGACATGTTCAACCTCGGAAGTTCCGATACCATGGGCTAGCGCACCCAGGGCGCCGTGTGTCGACGTATGGGAATCACCGCAGACAATGGTCATGCCTGGCAGGGTTCTCCCCTGTTCCGGACCGATGATATGAACAATCCCATGACGCGGATCATCAATGGTGAATTCATTGATCCCGAATTCCTGGCAATTCGCATCCAGCGACTTGACCTGGATTTTGGATACTGGGTCAACAATCCCCTCAACCCCCTGTGAACGCTCGGATTTGGTCGTTGGCACGTTGTGGTCCGGTGTCGCCATATTGGCCTCGGAGCGCCAGGCCTTGCGTTTTGCCAGTCGCAGGCCTTCAAAGGCCTGTGGCGAGGTCACTTCATGAATGTATTGCAGGTCGATATACAGCAGGGAAGTGCCGTCATCCAGATCCTTGACCCGATGGGAGTTCCATAATTTGTCATAGAGGGTAAGTCCAGCCATACGATGCTCTTTCTCTTGTTTTTCAGTTAAATAGTTGCCGGCAGTACCGGGGTTTTGGACTCAACGTCCATATTCTGGGCTCGATGCCGCAGCACATGATCCATCAGGGTAATCGCCATCATCGCTTCGGCAATCGGTGTCGCCCGGATCCCCACACAGGGATCATGGCGTCCAGTGGTAACAATTTCCGCCGGCTGACCGTTAATATCGATGGTTTCTCCGGGAATACGCAGGCTCGAAGTCGGTTTCAGGGCAATATGGGCCACGATATCCTGACCGGTAGAAATACCACCAACAATGCCCCCGGCATTATTGGATACAAAACCTGCAGGCCGCATCAAATCACGGTGCTCAGTGCCTTTCTGTTCCACCGAAGCAAAACCGGCCCCGATTTCGACCCCTTTCACCGCATTGATACTCATCAGGCTGTGCGCCAGTTCAGCATCCAGACGGTCAAAGACAGGCTCGCCGAGGCCCACAGGGACACCACTGGCGACCACCGTAATGCGGGCGCCAATCGAATTGCCTTCTTTGGAGAGGGCACTCATGTAGTTTTCCATTTCAGCAACCTTGCTCGCATCCGGACAGAAAAAGGGATTCCGTCCTACCTCGTCCCAATCCAGCGACTCAGCCCTGATGGGGCCCAGCTGTGACAGATAGCCCCGAATCAGCATGCCATATCGCTCTGCCAGGTACTTCTTGGCAATGGCGCCGGCTGCCACGCGCATGGCAGTTTCCCGCGCTGAAGCTCTGCCGCCACCACGGTAATCACGAATGCCATACTTCTGCTGATAGCTATAATCAGCATGAGCTGGTCTAAATAAGTCTTTGATATTACTATAATCCTTACTTTTCTGATCTGTGTTCTCTATCAGCAAACCAATTGACGTGCCAGTGGTCTTGCCTTCAAAGACACCGGACAGTATGCGGACCTGATCGGCCTCTTTGCGCTGCGTGGTAAAACGTGAGGTGCCGGGTTTGCGACGATCCAGGTCGGCCTGGATATCAGCCTCAGACAGACTCATACCGGGAGGGCAGCCATCCACGATGCAGCCCAGCGCCGGCCCATGGCTTTCGCCGAAGCTGCTGACGGTGAATAGTTTTCCTATGCTGTTTCCTGACATGGCTCCTCCGGGAGCTGGGTCACCTGAAAGGCTGCAGATTATACCCAAAGCCTGTCTGCATTGTTACCACTGAATACGGGCTAAGCGACTGATTCCGGGTTAAATTTCAGCCCATAGAACAGTCGCTGTCTGTTCCTTTAGTCAGTGTTGGGAAATTTCAGGTTTATGGAGATGACTCGCATTCTGCGACACGCCAAAAAACGTACGTCCATGTACACGCTCGGCTGGTGACATCCTGTCACCAGACGGTCCCAGAATGCGAGTCATAACCATTCGCGATTCAGTTAAATTCCCAACAGGGTTGCTACCACACACTTCTTCAAAACGATGGCGCCCAGCTTAATGTAATGCTATAAATAAATCTAATTTATAGATTTTATTAAACCCATTCTTTTTATTTATGAATCTGGATGAATTAAAAGCCTTTCTGGCTGTCGTTGAATGCCAAAGTTTCACGCAGGCAGCTGACAGAATCCACCTTACCCAGCCTGCCATCAGCAAGCGCATCGCCAAGCTGGAAGACAGCCTGGATACCCGTCTGTTTGACCGTATCGGCACCAAAGTCCTGCTGACCGAGGCCGGCCGGGTGCTGCTGGAGCGTGCCAATGAGGTGCTGCGCGATCTGGATGACATCGAGCGGGCCATCCACAATCTCTCTGGTGTCATCAGCGGCAAAATCCAGTTCGCCACCAGTCACCATATTGGTCTGCACCGCCTGCCGCCGGTGTTTGAAAAGTTTCATCGCCACTATCCTGCCGTTAGTCTGGATGTGCGCTTTCTGGATTCTGAGCAGGCCTGTCTGCAGGTCGGCCGGGGGGAACTGGAATTTGCTATCGTTACCCTGCCACCCGAGGTTAAAGCACCGCTCATCGCCGAGGCAGTGTGGCCCGACCCCATTGAGATTATGGTTTCAAACCTGCATCCGCTGGCGAATCTCAGCGACAGCATCTCGCCACAGGAACTGGTCCGGCATGCAGCCCTGCTGCCAGCCATTGGGACCTATACCCGTGAACTTGTTGCCAGAGCCTTTGCCTCCCTGAATATGCCCCTGAACATTGAAATCAGCAGTAATTATCTGGAAGTCCTGAAAATGCTTACCGTTGCCGGTCTGGGCTGGAGCGCTCTGCCTCGCTCCATGCGGGATGAGCGATTACAGCAGGTAAGGGTCGAACAGCTGACACTGCAACGTCAGCTCGGTATCGTCACCCATGAGAAGCGTACCCTTTCCAATGCCGGTCAGCGTTTTGTCGAAATGATCCGTCAGCACGGCAGTCAGGCTGTCAGCCCTTAAGCTTCCGCAGGTCAGCCGCATTCAGGGCACAGACCCCGTGACCTCCCCGCTCAAACTCCAGCCAGAGAAAGGGGAAATCAGGAATGGCCTGTTCCAGTGCTTCCCAGGAATTGCCTACTTCAAGCACCAGACAACCCTGCGGGCTCAGGAAATCAGCCGCCTGACGCAGTATCGCCAGCGGAATGGCCAGGCCTTCATCCTCACACAACAAGGCAGGTCGAGGCTCTCGATGGTATTCATCCGGTAAAGCAGCATACTCTGCCTGCCCAACATAAGGCGGGTTGCATAAAATCAGATCGAAAACACCCGTCACCTGTTCGAATAAATCGGATTGGACAGCCTCTACCCGCCCTTCCAGCTGATATTTGCTGATGTTTATTCTGGCCACTTCCAGCGCATCTGCTGACAGATCACTGAGGACAACACGGGCATCCGGATACTGCAGAGCAGCAGCAATGCCAATGCAGCCGCTGCCGGTACACAGATCCAGAATCCGTTGCGGGGCTTGTTCCAGCAGGGTAGCAAAGTCCGCGGTGATCAATTCGGCAAGGGGGGAGCGAGGCACCAGCACCCTTTCATCCACGTGGAATGGCAACCCGGCAAACCAGGCCTCCTGCAGGAGGTAAGCCAGAGGAATCCTTTCCTGGATGCGTCTATCAAGCAGGTGCTGCAGTTCTCCCAGTTGGGATTCCGTGAGCACTGGCATGGTATCCGCAGGGTGGTGCCGCAGAAAGCTTTCCACCAGCCAGCAGGCTTCATCCCAGGCATTATCGGTGCCATGACCGTAGTATAATTCAGCGTCATCCAGCGCTTTATAGGCGGCTTCAACAAGCTGCTTCGGTGATTGCGTCGGATTAAAAAGCATGCAAGGCTTTACCTGGAAGAGGCATTACAGTAGGGTGCGCAGTTTACTGAGAATCGGGTCAGAAACCTATGAAAAAAGAACTCACAGACGCCTATCGTGACATCATTGCTGGCCTGGGTGAAGACCTGCAAAGGCCAGGCCTGAGAGACACACCTGAACGGGCTGCAAAAGCGATGCAGTTTCTGACCAAGGGTTATGCTCAGGACATAGACAAGATCATCAATGATGCGCTGTTTCCGACCACCTCCAGCGAGATGGTTATTGTCAAAAACATCGAACTCTATTCTCTGTGTGAACATCATCTGTTGCCCTTTATTGGCAAATGCCATGTTGCCTACCTGCCCAACGGAAAAGTCATTGGCCTCTCCAAAATAGCCCGTATCGTGGATGTATTTGCCCGGCGTCTGCAAATTCAGGAAAACCTGACTCAACAGATCGCCGAAACGTTGCAGGCAAAAACCAATGCGCTTGGTGTGGGTGTCATTATCGAATCACAGCACATGTGCATGATGATGCGGGGCGTGGAAAAGCAAAACTCGGTGATGACGACGTCCTGCATGCTGGGCGCCTTCAGGGACAAGCAGAGTACACGGACAGAATTCCTGTCACTGATTGAATAATCTAGTTGATGACCCCGGCTGGCAACAGACAGTAGTCGCATTCGCCAAGCCCTTCACCCAGAAAATCGAAGCTGATACAGCATAATTCTCCGGCCGCCATGATTTTCATGTGATGGTCGCTTGCCCCGTTTGTGAACAGGGCAAACAGGGCTGTCAGCAAGGGATTGTGGCCGACCAGTATCACTGTCTGTGTTGACAGGGACTGTAAAAAGGCAAGGACCTGTTGAGGGTTTTTTTCAGGCGTCAGGATTTCCTCTGTCTGGATGTCACAGGTCAGGCCGCCTGTCTTGACGAAAAGCTGAGCAGTTTCCTGGGCTCTTGCATAAGGGCTGCTGTAGCAAAGCGCTATGGATTCCCGTTTGAGTGAAAACTGTCTGGCAACGTCCTTAACATCTTCTTTCCCCTTGGGGGTCAGGTGTCTCAGTTCATCGTTGCTGGCCTGAGCTTCTGCCTGCCCATGACGCAGTAAAAACACTTTCATTTCAGCAAACAGGGCCTATACACAGGGGCAACATTCAATCCCGCTTGTTATCCTCGTCCGAATCAGTTTCATCGTCATCATCATCTGCACGGGTGAAACTGATATCTGCCAGGACATCATCATCTGAATCATTTTTTCTGACAGGCCTTTGTGTTGCAGACTCATCTTCTTCAGCGTCCTCAAATTCTGAGCTGGTCCCGCTGGAACCAGATTCCTTGGTAAAAAACGCATCGAAATCGATGGGCTTTTCGTCACTGAGATAAAGGACATAGCGTAATATTTTCCAGAGAAAATTGGTGAGCCCTTCACTAAAAGTCAGTAAGTGGCTGTTATTTTCTACCGCAAACACGCGATATATGGACTGCAGAATAATCACAACCAGAATAACAATGGCAATCAGATCCCAAAGGATTCCGAACACCACAATATAAAGGAGTACAAAGGCCAGCCTTATCCACTGCTCCAGAAAATTCTTCTTTAACTGTTCGCTTTGATCACTCATTGATAACTCCTGCTGTCATCAAGTGTATTCATCGACTAATGCTCAAGCTGTTTGGGACGACCGACTTCAAACTCCACATCCAGTCCCTGCTCTTCAAGCAAAACTGACTCAATTATATGCCCTATGTCCTTATTGTTATAGATGATTTCATAAAGTGCCTGTGCCAGCGGCATGTCCACATTCATGGTGCGCGCCTTCTCGACCACCAGCTTGAGCGTGTTAACGCCCTCGGCAACCTGGCCAAGTTCTTCCATGATGGTTTTGATGTCCTTGCCTTCCCCGAGCGCCTTGCCCACCCTGAAATTACGGCTCAGCGGCGTTGAACAGGTGACGATCAGATCGCCGACTCCCGAGAGACCAAGAAAGGTCATGGGGTCAGCTCCAAGGGCGACTCCAAAACGGGCCATTTCTGTCAGACTGCGGGTTACCAGCATGGAGTTGGTGTTATGCCCCATGCCCAGCGCATCCGCCAGACCTGCCATGATGGCATAGATGTTTTTCAGGGACCCCCCCAGCTCAACACCCAGCATGTCATCATTGGCATAGACCCGGAACGTTGCGGATCTCAGTGTTTCCTGGACCTCTTTGCGCACAGCGGCATCCGTACTGGCAACCACTGCTCCTGTCGGGCTGAGCGTCGCAATTTCTTTCGCCAGATTCGGTCCGCTGACGACAGCAACCCGGCTGTCAGGAATTTCTTCACGCAGAATCTGGCTCATCAATTTAAAAGTCTTGGCTTCAATGCCCTTGGTCAGGCTTACCAGAATGGTGCCTGGTTGCAGATAAGCCTTCATCTGAACCACCACTTCCCGGAAACTGGCACTGGGCACGGCAACAAAAACCATATCGGCATTGGATACTGCCGCTTGCAGATCCTGGGTTGCCTGAATTTTTTCATGCAGGGTATAGCCTGGCAGGTATGTCAGATTCTCACGATCCCTGTTCAGTATTTCGACCTGTTCCGCATCTCGCATCCACAGGGTAGTACGGTGCCCGTTATGGGCGATGATATTGGCAATTACAGTGCCGAAACTGCCACCACCAAGTATTGCTGCCTGTTTAACTGTCATAGACCCTCAACTGCTATCGTCATGATATGGCTTGGCCATATCTGCACTCGGCGCAAGATAACAGCTCTACCCTGACAAAACCAGCACGCTAAATTGCCCCTCCCAATGACATGCTATAGAATTCGAATCCCTCAAATCATCGCCCTTCCGGGGAAATTATGCAGAATCAACTCTGGACAACCATCAAGGCAGAAATCGACGAACAAATCCTGCATGAACCTGTGCTGATCAACTTTTTCAGCAAGCGGATCCATCAGCACGAGAGCCTGCAGTCTGCCCTGAGTGACCTGCTGGCCAGTAAACTGGCTTCCGATGACGTTCCTGTGAGCACATTGAAACAGCTGTTTAATGAGGCCCTGCAGGCAGACCCCGCTATCATGAAAGCGGTTGAGGCTGACCTTCTCGCCACCAAACAACGCGATCCGGCTGTCAGGGGTTATACCGATATTCTTCTCTACTTCAAGGGCTTTCAGGCCCTGCAGGCCTACCGGGTAGCACACTGGCTCTGGCAGCAACAGCGGGAAAACCTGGCGCTTTACCTGCAAAGCCTGATCTCAGAAGTCTTTGCGGTGGATATACATCCGGCAGCCACCATCGGTTCCGGCATCATGGTCGACCACGCCACGGGCATTGTTATCGGCGAAACCAGCGTCCTGGAAGACAATATTTCCATCATGCAGGGCGTTACGCTTGGCGGCACCGGCAAGGAGAGTGGTGACAGACATCCAAAAGTCCGTTCCGGGGTACTCATTGGCTCCAATGCCATCGTCATTGGCAATGTCACCATCGGCAAAGGTGCCAAGGTGGGCGCCGGCAGCGTGGTGCTTGATGATG
>CAZKJY010000025.1:0-11411 GCA_964553165.1 uncultured Enterobacteriaceae bacterium | reverse complement strand
CAGGACGCCGGCATCTTCATAGGGCCAGTCTTTTTTGAAAATCAGGCTGCGCAGGGTCTGGTAATAGCGCACATTGGGCATACTGCCGATCAGCCGGGCATCAGGTGTCATTTTCTGCTTGATCTGCTCGAAAAACCAGTCGTGATCAGGCATGTGTTCGATGACATCGTTACAGATGATCAGATCAAAATAGGCATCAGGGAGCTGATCCAGACACTGCTCGAAGGTCCCTTCAAGGATTTTATGGGCGCGGGTGCGGGCTTTGCTGGCAGCCGCCGGATTGGGCTCTATGCCCCAGATTTCAATGCCTTCCGGTTTTAAAAGGTTCCAGAATTTACCTTCGCCACAACCAATTTCGAGCACTTTGCCGTAGTTTTCCGGTATGAAGGGGATAAGGTCTTCACGGCTATGCTGGTAATACTCGGTGTTTTCATTCATGCATGAAATCCAGTGGATTCAAAATTCTGGCCAGGGGCAATTATACGGGATGCCCGTGATTATTTAATCCGTTTTAGATAAAACACCCATAACTCCGACAGGAACTGAACTTAATTAGCCATGCCCCATGGAATTTTTAATCAGATAGCAGAAGCTAAATCACAGCTTAGGAAAACCACGGGCGATAAGATAGAATGCGGCGATGCACATTCACATACTTGGTATATGCGGGACTTTCATGGGCAGCCTGGCCATTCTGGCCAAGCAGCTGGGCTATCAGGTCAGCGGCTCCGACCAGCATGTGTACCCGCCCATGAGCACCCAACTCGAACAGCATGGCATTGCCTTGCGTGAAGGTTATGATCCGGTACATCTGCAGGATCGTCCCGACATGATTGTGATCGGCAATACCTGTTCAAGGGGCAATCCGGCTGTCGAGTACGTCCTCAATGAAGGTCTGCCGTATTGTTCCGGCCCCCAGTGGCTGGCAGAACATGTGCTGAAGGATCGCTGGGTGCTGGCCGTCGCCGGCACGCACGGCAAAACCACTACCACCAGTATGCTCAGCTGGATTCTGGAATCAGCCGGACTGAAACCAGGTTACCTGATTGGGGGTGTCCCCAAAAATTTCGACAGCTCTGCCAGGCTGGGTGAAAGCTCCTTTTTTGTGATTGAAGCCGACGAATATGACTCGGCGTTTTTTGATAAACGTTCGAAATTCATCCATTACAAACCGCGCACACTGATCATGGGAAATCTGGAATTTGATCATGCCGATATTTTTGACAGTCTGGCTGCCATCCAGACCCAGTTCCATCACCTGGTAAAAATTATTCCCCAGAATGGATTGATTATTGCGCCGCATAATCACCAGAATCTGGCAGCAGTTTTCGAAAAAGGACTGTGGTCGCCGCAACAGAGTTTCGCCATCGACGATCCGGATACAGACTGGCGTGCCTCATTGCTCAGTGCAGACGGCTCAGCATTTATGCTGTCACATCAGGGCGAAGAAGCGGCGGTGCGCTGGCAACTGCTCGGCACACACAATGTCCAGAACGCAGTTGCTGCTGCCGCGGCAGCGGCTCATGCAGGGGTCAGTCTGCAGGATGCCTGTGCCGCATTAAGCAGTTTCTCTGGTGTCAAAAGACGTCTGGAACAACTCGGCGAGTTTGGCGGCATCCGCGTCTATGATGATTTTGCCCATCATCCCACGGCGATCCAGACAACCCTGGAAGGCAAGCGCGCTTCGATGCGGGAGTCCGGTGAAACGGGACAACTCATTGCCGTGATAGAAGCCAGATCCAATACCATGAAAATGGGTTATCACCAGAACACACTCGCTGCCTCGGTCAGCCCGGCGGATAAAGTGTACTGGTATAAAAACAGTGCAACACGACTGGATCTGGATGCCATTGCCAGGACTGCTGACACGGACTTTTTTGTGGTTGAATCACTCGATACCCTGATAGCCAGCCTGGTAGAAAACTGTCGTGCCGGAGATCACATCATCATCATGAGCAATGGTGGTTTTGAAGGTCTGCACCAGAAGTTGTGCACGGCGCTGGCGACCTAGTGTATGAACCATGCAGACTATTCCACTTTTTCCACTCAATTCCGTTCTCTTCCCCAAAGGCAGATTGTCACTGCAGATCTTTGAATCCCGTTATGTGGATTTGATTCGTCAGTGCCTGAAGAGCCAGACAGGATTTGGTGTGGTACTGATTGAGTCCGGCAGTGAAGTTGCCCATGCTGGACAGAAACTGGATATCCACCGCGTAGGCACCTACAGCGAAGTCGTCGACTGGAATGAACTTCCCAACGGTCTGCTCGGTGTCACCGTCGAAGGCAAAAGCACCTTTTCAATCATTGAATCCTGGCGGGAAAAGAACAACCTTTGCAAAGCAGAAGTCACCTTTAATCCAGAGGATTCCGTTGATGCCGAACCTGTCGATATCGGTGAAGACTTTCAGGACTATGTTGAATTGCTGAAAGGGCTTGCTGCCCATCCGATGGTGGAAGACATGAACCTGGACATCAACTTCGACAATCTACGGGAAATCGCCTGGAGCCTGGCCGATCTGTTACCCGTCAGCAGTCGTGAAAAACAGGCGATTCTGGAAATCAGCGATCCCATGTTGAGGCTTGAGCAGATTGAGCTTTATATAGCTGCGATGAACCAGAATGGGTGATAGGGCCTGCTGCGCTTGTCCATACTTCTTTTGGCCTGCTGCGCTCGTCCATGCTTCGTTAAATGAATAATTTAATTCAGTCACTTACTGCTGATGTAAGTTCCTTCACTAAATTATTCATTTGCCTCGCCTGCACATCGCTCGCGACGGCCCAGCGGATATTTTTGCTTGTGTTATTTAGGTAAAGTTTCAAATTTAACTAGCCTATTTATGGTTCAGGTAGTGTCTCAGTTTAAAGCTGCCAGATTCACCAGCCGAGCCTGTACATGGACGTACGTTTTTTGGCGTGTTCCGAAGCTTTTAGACCGAACAGAAGCAGCCTGAGTGGCTAGTCCTTACTGGGTGCATTGGAAATAGGCTGGCCGTTCCTGCATAATCGGGGCTTTTGACAGGGGAGACTGACCATGCAGGCGCTTTTAAACGCTTTAAGCAGTCCGGGGACAATGACAGGTTCACAATGGCTGGTGCTGGCGATAGGCCTGTTTATCATCCTGGGCTCGCTGTATTTTATCCTCAAGCTTTTCAAGATTCTGAAAGGTATCGGTAAGTCAACCTACACCCCGAACATTGGCTTGCGCAATCACCCCTATCGGGGCGAACCGGTCAATAAAGCCGAGGCGCAGAAAGATGACAGCAAGGCAGGGGCCGCTGATACTGCTGCCGCGGACAAACCGGATTCTAGATCAGAATAAGATTGAGTAATGCAGAGACCAGCGCCAGAACCACCACCGTGCCGCTTAACCAGCCAAGCAGTGCCCAGATTCGAAAAGGCTTGTCATTTTCCGGATAGAAGCCGGATTTATCGTATTCCCGCTCGGGATTTTGCTTTTGCTTGTCGTGCATCAGTGGCTGACTTGCTGCGTTACGGTTTATCTGCATTCTAGCCCGCCATGATCTTTAAAGCAGCAACTAGATACCTTGCCTATGGAATGTTCCTGCTGCTGGGCATCGCCCAGGCGCAGGCGATTATCATTCGCCATGATCGCTCTGATGAGGGATATGTGGTCAGTGAAGGCGATTTCCCGCAGCTGTTCTTTTTACATACCCGCTTTGGCAACAAATTGTGTGTCGCCACACTGATCAGTGAGATCTGGGCAATTACGGCCGGTCATTGTGCAGAGCAGACGCCCCTGGGTGAAACACTCGGTCAGGGCAGTGACTATCCGCTCAGCATTGCCGGTCAGGCCTACCAGGCAACCCGGCTGGTATTACACCCGGACTTCCGGCATCCGCAACAGCGCCAGGCGGTTGATCTGGCCCTGATCAGACTGGACAGACCGGTCGAGGGTGTTACACCGATCGCTCTGTATCAGACCCCGGATGAAAAGGACAAGATTCTGTCATTGATCGGCTGGGGATATACCGGTGAAGGGGTACATGGTCGTGCCAGCAATGATGGCAAATTACGCCGGGCGGAAAACTCGGTCATGTTTGCTGGCAAGTGGCTGGAGTTCCTGTTTGATGATCCGCGCTCCCTGAACAGTCCTGCCCTGCCGCTGGAAGGGGTTCCCGGGCTGGGTGATTCGGGAGGTCCTGCTCTGCTGGACGGACCGGAAGGACTGGTGCTGGTTGGTGTTGCTTTGGGGGAAATTGATAACCCGACTGCCCTTGAGCAGGGGCGTTACGGCGCGGTATCCCTCTACGAGCGGGTTTCCAGTCACTATCAATGGATCATGCAGACCCTGCTGGAGGATGGCGCTAATTAATTGCTTTTTTCTAACTTGATCTGTTATAAATTAGTTAAAAGTTATCAAGAATAAGGTGTCGGTTCCCCACATGGACGCCAAAGATAAAATCAAACAGCCTTCGATCCGGCAACTCGAGTATTTTGTCACGATTGCCATGTCTTCCAATTTCAGGAAGGCGGCACAAATCCTCAACATCAGCCAGCCAACCCTGACCAGTCAGATTGGGGTGCTGGAGGACGCCCTTAAACTGAAACTGTTTGAGCGTTCCAGGGCTGGAACGCTCCTGTCACCGGCCGGTCGGGAACTATTACCCCTGGTCAGGCAACTGCTGGAACAGTATCAGCAGGTCATGGATCAGGCGGACAGCTCGCACAAGGAATTAAGCGGCACTTTTAAAATTGGGGTTTCACCAACCATCGGGCCCTATCTGTTTTCCAAAGTCCTGGTGGAGCTGCACCGGCGTTATCCTCAGCTAAAGCTGCATGTCAGGGAAGGTGTTCCGCAGGAACTGGAGCAGGGACTGGACCGGGGCGACTATGATTTTATTCTCACCATGCTGCCAATGCATTCAAGTGAAAACCGGGTCCGGCCACTATTCATAGAACCTATCTCGCTGGTGGTGTCAAAGGATCATCCGCTGGCGGCAAAGGGGCAGATTTCAGGCCGCGACCTGTATAACCAGGATGTCCTTACCATGGATGAACGCCATCACCTGCATCGTCAGATTGCAACCCTGTGTGAGCGCTATGCAGCGCATGCCCAGCGACGTTTTGCCAGCAACAGTCTGAATACGCTCAAGCAGATGGTGATCATGAACATGGGTGTTGCTTTCATGCCTGGGCTGTATATCCGGGCCCGTATCACGGAAGAAGATCAGCTGAAGGTGCTGAATCTGCAGGGGGAGAAAATCAACCGCACCCATGTCGCCTCCTGGCGTAAGAATGCGCCATCAAGACATCTGTTTCAGAAAATATCCTATGACATCAAAACCATCGCCATGGAACTCTTTGATGACATTCTGGAAGAAGTGAATCCAGAGGATAATCCGGACTTCAAGTAGGAATCTGAGACTGCAAAAAAAAATTATGTGTGCGCTGATCTACTGTAATTTTCGGTAAAGTGAACGCACACTGATGCCGGCCAGTCTGGCCGCTTTTTTCTTGTCTCCTCCACAGTGCTCCAGCACTTGCTGCAGGTATTTCTGTTCATGCTGTTTCAGATTTTCAATATGCGCTGTCTGAGTTGAAGAAGGCGTGGCTTCCGCCATGCTGTCGATGGCAATGCACTCCCTGATGACCCTGCCATCTATCACTGGCGTGTTGGACAGCACGACAGCGCGTGCCAGAAGGTTACGCAGTTCCCGTATATTTCCCGAGAAATGATGTTGCTTCAGGACAGTCAAGGCAGAGTCTGTGAGCATGAATTTGTCGCTGCTGTCGATGCGTTTGAGGATTGCCTTGGCCAGCAGGGGAAGATCTTCCTGCCGTTCATTCAATGCCGGTAAATGGATGGGAAATACATTTATGCGAAAGTACAGGTCCTGTCGAAATGCTCCCCGTTCCACCAGGGAAGCCAGATTTTTGTGGGTGGCACAAATCAGACGAAAATCGCTGCGCCTGGTCTGGTGGCTGCCAACCTGCCGGTAAGTCCCTGTTTCAATGAGCCGCAGAAGTTTGACCTGTAATTCCAGAGGGATGTCGGCAATCTCATCCAGGAAAAGCGTGCCGCCGTCAGCGGATTCAATCAATCCCTGCTTGTGATAGTTGGCGCCTGTGAAAGCTCCTTTGGTGTGGCCGAACAATTCACTTTCGAACAGACTCTCGGTCAGTCCGGCACATTCCAGTGTGACCATGGGCCTGTGATTGCGCTGGCTGGCCTTGTGAATTGCCATTGCCGCAAGTTCCTTGCCTGAGCCTGATTCTCCCAGCAACAGGACGGATGCCTCTGTGGGGCCAACGCGGGTGATTGTTGCCAGCAGTTTATTAAAGGCCGGACTGCTGCCAACCATTTCACTCCGGTCAATTTCCGGACTGGCGACATCTACCGGTTTTAGTAATTCGACAAAAAATTTCAGCTGTCCATCCGGGTCAGTGATGGGGAGCATTTCAACATCCACATGTTCACGTCCACGCGGGGTTTGATGAATATGCAGAACCCGTTCTTTCTGGCCGGAAAGTTTGGCGGCACTCAGCGGGCAGTCTTCACCGGCCTGATCGCAGGGCACCTGGTAGCCATGTGAAACCTGGTAGCACAGTGAGGTTTCCCCGCTGCGAAGCGGACCATAGCGTTCCTGGTAAAGCTGATTGGTAGCAAGGATCTGGTAGTCTGCTGACACGAGAATGGCAGGGCAGTCATAGCCATTCAGCATGGCTGCCAAGTCCGAATGGCTGTCACTGGCAATAATCTGCATTTGTCAAATATGGCAATTTATTTTGCCATATTTGACAATAGAAGCCGGTTGTTTACAAGCCTGCGAGCCAGAAAAGCCAAAATTTTTCAATAAAAACAGAAGCATAAAATAAATTTAAGACTTGGTACGGACTTTGCTCATACCCTGATATCGAGGAGGTAAGGTTTATGCAAGTGACAAATCAAACGGAAAAAGGCCTGAGCTGGTGGCAGATCATCGGCAGCACACTGGCTGCCGTGATTGGCGTACAAAGTCGCAAGAACAAGGAGCGGGATTTTACCCAGGGCGATATAAAAAAATTTATTATCGCGGGTATCGGGTTCACAATTTGTTTTCTGATAATGTTGATTACGCTGGTAAACGTGGTGATCGCCAGCAACCCGGCAGCTTGACACGGTCTGAAATCGCTTATGGAGGTGACTGTAATGCTTGATGGAATCTTGTGGGGCCTGATAGGGGGTATAGGTATCGGTCTGGCAGCGACCCTGCTGCTTTTGCTTAATGGCAGAATCGCTGGAATCAGCGGCATACTCTCCGGTGTTTTCTTTCAGTCAAAAGGGGATGTGCTTTGGCGTGCGGCCTTTATTGCCGGTCTTGTCGGCGGCGGCATCATAGCGCCCCTCATCTTCCAGCGACCTTTTGTGCAGGAGATTAATGCCAGTCTTCCGGTCATTCTTCTGGGCGGATTTCTGGTTGGCTATGGGACGCGCATGGGGAGTGGTTGCACCAGTGGTCACTCGGTTTGTGGCATCGCCAGATTTTCCTGGCGCTCCATCAGTGCAACCATCACTTTTATGCTCAGCGCCATGATCACAGTTGCCCTGATGCGGCATGTCTTCTAGGAGGATCGGATAATGGCCAATATAAAACCCAATAAAATTACTGCCTATACGCTTGCAGCTCTTGCCATCGGCCTGCTGTTCGGCACGGGTCTGACCATTTCAGAAATGGTGAATCCGCAGAAGATTCTGTCGTTTCTCGATATTTTCGGTGACTGGGACCCGGCACTTATCTTCGTCATGCTGGGTGCATTGCTGGTAACCATCCCGGGATTTCAACTTGTACATCGGAGAGGTCAGCCTTTCTTTGCACTGAAATATCTGCTGCCCGATAAAACGGAAATTGACAGAAAATTACTGACAGGAGCCGCACTTTTTGGTGTTGGCTGGGGGATGGTGGGGCTATGTCCGGGTCCGGCGATTACCGGCTTGGTGAGCCTTGATCCTCAGGTGTTCCTTTTTGTCATTGCCATGATTGCAGGAATGCTTGTGCAGGGGCTCTTGCCAGCCAAATAGCTCCTGCACTTGCCGTTGGGGTCAGGATTAATACCGGAACAAGATGGGTGGGTGAGTCCGGAAATATCGATTAAGGAGATTAACAATGAGTCAAACATTACCATTTAAACCAGATACTGCTCTGAAGCCGGAAGTTGCCGCGTTCTTTGATAAGGAGACCAATACCTTTTCCTATGTGGTAAAGGATCCTGATTCCAATGCCTGTGCCATTGTGGATTCAGTCATGAATATTGATTATCCCTCCGGCACAATCTCGTACACCGGCGCGGATGAAATTATCAAATACGTCAGGGAAAAAGGCCTGCAGGTCGACTGGTTGATTGAAACGCATGTACACGCTGACCATCTGTCCGCTGCCCCCTATATCCAGGAGCGGCTTGGCGGCAAACTGGGTATCGGCAGTAAAATTAAAGTGGTGCAACGACTGTTCGGGAAAATCTTCAATGCGGGCACGGAGTTTCAGCGCGATGGATCCCAGTTTGATCGCCTGTTTGAAGATGGGGATTCCTATCAGATCGGGGGTATGACAGCATACGCCATGCATACGCCAGGTCATACGCCGGCCTGCATGACGCATGTCATTGGTGATGCAGCCTTTGTTGGCGATACCATATTCATGCCGGATGGAGGGACGGCGCGGGCTGATTTCCCGGGGGGCGATGCCGCCACCCTGTTTAGTTCCGTGCGACGTGTCCTTAGTTTGCCGCCGGAGACCCGGCTTTTTATGTGCCATGATTACCCGGAAGGCCGCGAGCCGGAATACGAAACCACTGTCGCCGCAGAAAAGGCAGGCAACAAGCATGTCCACGATGGTGTCAGTGTTGAGGAGTTCGTAAAAATGCGTGAAGCACGGGACAAGACGCTGGGGATGCCCAGACTGATTTTGCCATCACTGCAGGTCAATATGAGAGCTGGCCACTTGCCGCCGGCGGAAGATAACGACATGGTGTACCTGAAAGTGCCGATCAATGCCTTCAAGTCCTGAGCATTCAGTCGGGCCATGTCTCTTGGGAGGGGTTTATGGAACGTAAAATTATTAATGACAGCTTTTCAGTGTCAGGGCAGATTTCTGCCGCCGAAATTGAGGGACTTTCAGCACAGCAGGTAAAAAGCCTGATCTGTAACAGACCGGATAACGAAGCACCGGATCAGCCGGCATTCCAGTCCCTGCAGCAGGAAGCTGAAAGGCAGGGCATAACGATGCAGCATTTGCCGGTGGTTCATGACACGATTAACGCTGACGATGTGCTGGCCTTCGAGCAGCTATATGATAAAGCCGCCAAACCAGTGCATGCTTTCTGCCGCAGTGGCTTACGGTCGGTTACCCTGTGGAGCCTCATGCAGATCAAACAGGGTGTAGCGCCAGAACAGGTCATTCAGCAGGCCCAGGCAGCCGGGTTTGATTTCAGCAAATTTACAGAAAAATTTGCTGCGGTCATTGAGACCCTGAGGGGTAAAGGCAGCGGACAACAGGTCAGCGGAGCGGCAGACAGTGATGCCCCCAAGGCCACACAAAGCCATGAGATAGTCATCGTCGGTGCCGGGGCTGCCGGCATTTCGGTGGCCTCGAGTCTGCTCAGGCGTGACCCAACCCTGGACATTGCGCTGATTGATCCCGCTGAATCACATTACTACCAGCCCGGATTCACCTTTGTTGGCGGCGGGGTGTTTGATCTGGCTGTTACCCGGCGTTCCATGCAGTCCCTTATTCCGGCAGGGGTAAAGTGGATCAGGGCGGCCGTTCAGTCATTCCAGCCCGAGAACAATCTCGTTATGCTGGATAACCAGACTGGCATCGCCTACCAGCAACTGATCGTGTGTCCCGGTCTGAAACTGAACTGGGCCGGTGTTGAGGGTCTGGAAGAGACGCTGGGCAAAAATGGCGTCACGTCTAATTATTCACCAACGACAGCACCCTATACCTGGGAACTGGTGAAAAAACTCAAACAGGGTAGAGCCATCTTTACCCAGCCTCCCATGCCAATCAAATGCGCCGGTGCCCCGCAAAAAGCCCTGTATCTGTCGGCGGATTACTGGCTGAAAAAGGGTCTGCTGGGTTCCGCTATCCAGGTGGAATTCTGCAATGCCGGTGCTGTGCTGTTCGGCGTGAAAGATTTTGTCCCGGCCCTGCAGCAATACATGGACAAATATCAGGCTACCCTGAGCTATAACCATAATCTGGTCAAGGTCGATGGCCCAGCTCACAAGGCCTGGTTTTCTGTGACCAGGGAATCGGGAGAAAAGGAAATGGTGGAGAAGGAATTTGACCTGCTGCATGTGTGTCCGCCCCAGCAGGCGCCTGACTTTATCCGTCAGTCGCCTTTGGTTGATCAGGCCGGCTGGGTCGATGTCGATCAACAGACCATGCAGCATAAACGATTTGCCAATATCTGGAGTCTGGGTGATGCAAGCAATACCCCGAATGCCAAAACTGCAGCGGCGGTTCGTGTGCAGGCACCGATTGTTGCCGAAAATCTGCTCTATAGCAGACAGGGCAAATCGGAGCACTATGACTACAATGGCTATGGCGCCTGTCCCTTGACCGTGGAACGCGGCAAAATCGTACTGGCTGAATTTGGCTATGGCGGTAAATTGTTACCAACCCTGCCGGTGAGTCTGCTGAAGGGCACTTCGCCAACCCGTCTGGCCTGGTTTTTAAAGGAAAAGGTCATGCCCCGGCTGTACTGGAATGGCATGCTGAAGGGCAAAGAAGTGCTGGTAAAACCGGGCAAGGGTTAGAAGGATTAGCGCCTGATGGCTAAACGCCTGGAACTTGTATTTCCCTGCCTGGAGTGGTTGGGTTCCTATCGTCGTGACCAGTTTGGCAGCGATCTGATCGCTGCTGTCATTGTCACCATCATGCTGATCCCCCAGTCACTGGCCTATGCCTTGCTGGCAGGCGTTTCTCCCCAGGTCGGGCTGTACGCGAGTATTCTGCCGCTGATGGTCTATGCCGTGTTCGGCACCAGCCGCACGCTCTCAGTCGGTCCGGTTGCGGTTGCCTCCCTGATGACAGCAGCGGCCATCCAGAATCTGGGTATCGAGAATGACCTGGAGTACCTGAATGCTGCTATCCTCCTGGCATTGCTGTCTGGGATCTTCCTGCTGCTGATGGGCTTTCTGAAACTGGGTTTTCTGGCCAATTTTCTGTCACATCCGGTGGTTTCGGGATTTATCACGGCGTCTGGCATCATCATCGGCCTAAGTCAGGTGAAGCACATCCTTGGCATACAGGCCAGCGGCGATAACCTGATCGAATTGATTGAAACTCTGGCAGCCAATATCACCGGGGTCAATCCGGTAACCCTGGTAATGGGAATTGCCGTACTGGGATTTCTGGCCTGGTCACGTCTCGGACTGAAACGCCGCATCACGGCACTGGCCTCGCCGA
>CAZKJY010000024.1:8513-11466 GCA_964553165.1 uncultured Enterobacteriaceae bacterium | reverse complement strand
TCTTCTGCCGCGCGGCGCGAAAGATACTGCTGTTCAATCTGGTAGTCGTCGAGCAGGCGATCCCGCATGTCCTCAAACTCAGGCAGAAAGGCCGGGTTTCTGCTGCTTAGAAGCACCAGGTGAAAACCGAATTCCGTCGTCACCGGGCCAGACCAGGTACTGTCATCAGGCTCCAGGGTATCCAGCCAGTCAGCAAAGGCATCATTGAAATTGTTGCGGATGAAATCGCGGGACCGACGGACATAGTTTTGCAGATAGGGAAAGGTATCACCGTAGCCGGAAGCTCCCATGAAATCGACGGCATTGTCCCGTAATTCATCCAGCAAAACCTCTGCCCGCTCCCTGCCAGCCTGACTGTGTTCCGGGTCATTCACAAACACATGGGTGAAGGTGTAGGAAGCCGGACGCCGGTAGACCTCGGCATTCTCCTCATAATACTGACGCAGGACTGCCTCCTCGGGAACCGCTGCAACACTGACAGCGTCCTGCAGCAGAAACTGCAGTTTCTCAACCATTCTCAGCTTGATGTTGTAATCGCCCTCATCCATCCCCATGGCCTGCGCCTCGCGGTAAAGGGCTTCCTCCCTGAAATAATCCTCAACAAGCAGCCGCCGCTGTTCTTCCGACATGGCATCCAGCTGCCTGGCAAAGAGCTCTTCATTGAAAGCGTTGGCACGGTACTGCATGAAACTGAGCAATTCGGCTCGACCGACCTGGATTACCGAGGCATCCGGTTCGGCTTCCTCTGTGCCGGTGAAGGCATAGAACAAGAACAGCAGAAAACCGAAAAACCAGAAGTGTAATAAAGGCTGCTTAAGTATCTGTTGCATAATCCGGGTTCTGATAAAATGGCCTGCCATTATAGGTAAAATTTTTTTATCACCGCAATGAAACAGGAAAGGACCAAGCTTGTCTAAACGATTATGAAAAAGCTACTTTATCTCATCACGGGTCTGTTCTCGATTGGTTTTGCCCTGATCGTCATTGCTTTTGTCTTCCTCATTAATCTGGATTTAAACGAGCACAAAGACTGGCTCTCACGGACATTTCAGGAGCAGACCGGGCGCAATCTGACCATCAACGGCACTATTGAAAACAGCTTCTATCCCTGGCTGGGGATTCAGGTGGAAGGCCTGGAAATCAGCAATCCCCCCGGTTTCAGTAATGAGCTGTTTCTGCAGAGTGAGCTGGCCGCCTTCCGCATAAAATTACTGCCCCTGCTGAGTCGAAATGTTGAAATCGACACGCTGCAGCTGAACGGGACCACCGTCAACCTGGAAGTGGATAACCGGGGCAACAACAACTGGAGCTTTGGTACCAGCGACGCCGCTGAGGATACCGCCCCCCCGGCACCGGATCCGGGTGCGGCCCCCTTTAACCAGCTGATCATCGGCGGTGTCAGCATTGACGATCTGCTGCTTTCCTACGACAACCGGCAAACAGGGCAACGCATCCAGGCCAGTGATATTGATCTGCGTATCCCTGAACTGGTCTACGGTGATCCACTGGACATCAACCTGGACATGACACTAAGTGCAAACCAGCCGGCACTGGAAAGCGACCTGACCCTGCGCGCGGTGGTGACCTACGACCTGGACAACAATATATACGCCCTGGAAAACCTGGTGCTGGATTTCCTGGATTCCCGTCTGCTGGCAAGTGTGCGTACCAGTGATGACGAGGTCAGTGCCACGCTTGAGTTAAGTACTGAGCGCAGCCAGGAAATCCTGTCTCTGCTCGGGCAGGCAGAACTCGCTGAACAGATACAGAGCCTGCGGCTCAATCTGCAGGCAGCGGGTAACCCTGAGCGGGTCAGCATCTCTGCGCTGGAACTGGCCCTGCAATTGACGGATGCCACGCTGCGTCAGCCATCCAGCATTAACCTGCAGGCTCGTGGTGAGATCAATCTCACGCAGGAAAACCTGCGTATTGAAACGTTCACTCTGAACGCGCTGGGCCTTGATGCCAGCGGCCGGTTCACTGTAGAGGACTACAGCGAGGATGCCAGCCTGAGCGGGGATTTCACCCTGGCCGAATTCAGTCCGAAAGGTCTGGCCTCCCTGCTTGCCATTGACCTGCCGGCAACCCGCGATAGCCGTGTTCTGGAGCGCCTCTCCCTGTCTACTGACTTCCGCGCTGACAGCGCCTCTGCTTCCCTCAGCAATCTGGCCCTGAATCTGGATGATACGCAGATTACCGGGTCGCTGGGCGTCGACGATTTCACCACACCTGCCTACCGTTTCACCCTGGATCTGTCTGGCATTGATCTGGACCGCTATATGGCGCCGGAATCCACACAGACTGCCGCCAGTGCCAGCGAGGAAGACAGCGAATTGCCCCTTGAGACCCTGCGAATGCTGACACTGGAAGGCAGTGTTGATATTGCCGCCCTGCAGGTAGCCGGCCTGAGCCTGAATGATGTGTCTGTCAGCGTCAGTGCCGCTCAGGGCCTGATCAGTCTGAATCCGATTCAGGCCAGTCTCTATCAGGGTAACTACAGCGGGTCTCTGAGTCTGGATGCCCGCAGTAAGCAACCTGCCTTCAACTTGCAGTCGGGGCTTCAGGGTATCAACCTGCAAAACATCACCAGCGATTTTGTCGGCGCTTCCTATGTCAGCGGTCTGGGCAATCTCAATCTGACACTCAGCGGCAGCGGTTTAAGCACGCGGGACATCCTTGCCAGTCTGGATGGGAACGCCGGTCTCGCCGTGACCGATGGCAGCCTGAGCGGTGTGGACGTTGGCGCCGTACTGACCCAGGTGGAAACCATGATAAGCAGTCGCAGACTGCAGCCGGTTGATCGTGGCGAACAGACACGCTTTCAGGATTTAAGTGCCAGTATCTCTATCGCAGATGGTATTGCCCGCACACAGAACCTGTTCATCCAGTCATCCGGGTTCAATATCCGCGGCGACGGTACGCTCGCCAACCTTCGCGACAACACCCTCAATTT
>CAZKJY010000024.1:0-8503 GCA_964553165.1 uncultured Enterobacteriaceae bacterium | reverse complement strand
TTTTAATCTGCTGGCCTCTGTGGATCAGGCCAGTGCCAGCGTCCAGGACCAGCAGTTTGATATCGGCGGTTACAGCCTGCCGATCAGTTGCACTGGCAGCATGAATGCACCACGCTGCCTGCCCAATGTGGACAATATTCTGCAACAGGCCATCGGTTCGAGAATTCAGGAGGAAGTAGGCGGTCTGCTACAGCGTGTGCTGGGCAACGAGGCTGAAGCGGAAAATGATGCCAGCTCCGACGAGCAAGCCCCTGAGGAAGAGACAAGCCCGGAGCAACAGCTCTTCAACCGGGCACTGGAAAGCCTCTTCCGTTAAGCCGCCTAACTTTCTGACTGTCCTGACTGTCCTGACTGTCATGGTTTGGCAAAGCTGTGTGCTGGTTCACATTCTCAAATGGATTTAGTGACCGCGTAATTTTATAATTTGATCCAGTTCACATTCCCAGGCTCCCTGTAACGGAGATTTACATGCAGCTGTTCACTACGCGTTTTTACAGCTTGGTTTTATTTGTCGCCATATACCTGTTTACACCGGCAACTTTTGCTCAGGATGAAGAAGATGATTTTTTCTTTTCCGATGAGGAAATGCTGGATGAGGAAATTGCCGACCCCTTTGAAGGCATCAACCGTTTCACTTTCGCACTGAATGACAAGCTCTATCGGGCCATTCTGAGTCCGGTGGTCAAGACCTATCGTCTGATACCGGTCCCGATCAGGGTGTCAATTTCCAATTTTTACGACAATCTGACTGCCCCGGTTTCTTCCATCAATGCGCTGCTGCAGCTTGATCTGCCCAATGCCGGGTCCGAAATTTCACGCTTCGGCATCAATTCCACCATTGGCCTTCTGGGGTTTTTCGACCCGGCGACCAGCATGGGTATCCTGCAGGACCGGGAAGATTTTGGTCAGACGCTGGGGCATTATGGCGTCGGTCATGGCTTCTATCTGGTTGTCCCGGTGCTTGGTTTCTCCAGTGTCCGCGATCTTGGTGGCCGTTCGGCAGGCGCTGTGCTGAACCCGATCAATCACATCTGGGACCCGGATATCGGCGAATGGCTGGTCTACAAGGGGCTGGATGAGATCAACGATTTTTCCTTTGATGTTGATGCCTATACCTCTCTCTATGACAGTGCACTGGACCCCTATGTATTCTTCCGCAGTGCCTATGTCCAGAACCGTGCCGGCGCGGTGAATCAGTAGCCTATTCAGCCTGCAGTCAGTTTTTGGCATATAATATGATCCGCAGGACAAAGCGAACGTACTAGCTCAATCAATACAAGAGACTTTTGATGAAATTTATGAAACTCAGCCACGCTTTTCTGACCCTTATCCTGGGCTTGGGCTTTTTCGTGCCTGCCGTGGCACAGTATGAAACCCCCACATCGACCGTCCAGAATATGCTGGACTCAGTGTTTGAGATTCTGCGTTCTCCGGATTTCAATCTGGATCGTGACAAAAAGGCCATTGATGACGCTGTCAGTGGTGCCTTCGATCCCAATACCATTGCCCAGAGTGCCCTGGCTGCCTCCTATCGTGACCTCAGCAATGAGCAGCGAGCCGAGTTTGAGGAAATCTTCTTCAATATCCTCAAGGATACCTATATCGAGCGACTGGATGCCTATACCAATGAAACGGTTGAGGTGCTGACCGAGGCCATTGACGGTCCGCGTGGCACTGTTGAAACGGTGGTGAATACATCGAACTCGCAGATTTCAGTCGACTACAGTCTGAGACAGCGTCCCAATGGCTGGTTTATCTATGACATTATCGTCGAGGATGTCAGCCTGCTGAGTTCCTACCGCTCCACCTATCGCAGCATTATCCGTCGCGACGGGATTGATGCCCTGTTTGTTGAATTGCGCACACAGGCTGCTGAGCTTGAGTAAGCATGGTCAGTTCATGCTATAATTCGCGCCCGTTTCCACTGAGCGAATCCAAGTCAGCAACAATCCATGGCCAGTACCACTCTTAGCCTTAAAAGCCTCCGCGATACCAATACCCTAAAATCCGAAATCAGTAAACTTGAAGCTGAGAAGAAAGATCTTCTCGCCAGGCTTGAGCGCGAGCAGAAACTGGTCAGGAAACTGCAGGATGACCTGCTCAACCAGAAAAAAGACTTTGAACATCTGGAAAAGCAGTTCGATCATTTCGCCGGCATAGAGGCAGATTACGAGGCACTGCAGCAGGAAGTCCAGATGGAGCGCCTGGAAAATCTGCTGAGCAAGGAAAAAGTCGACACCCAGAGCTCCAGCGCCCTGAAAAAAGCCCGCGATGAAATCAAGACCCTGCAACAGGAACTGAAGGAATTAAAACAGCTTGACCCTTTGCGCCTTAAACGCCAGGTCGTTGATTTAAAAAAGAAAAACTCCACCCAGGCAAAAGAAAACAAGAGCGTCAACAATGCCCTGGTTGCTGCCCGCAAAGAGCTGAAAGAGACGACTGCTGACAAGGAAAAGTTTGAAGCGGATCTGAAGAACGCACTGGCTGAAAAACACGCTTTCTGGCGATCTGCCGATGCCCAGTGGGCGCTCTTTGAAACCAGTCTGGTGTTAAAGGATGAGCCTGAAGCGGAAGACGAAGACGCTGTCAAACGTATCAGATGTCTCAATTTAACTAATGGCGTCTCGGTTCTCAGCAGGGAACTCATTACCGATGGCAAGGACAAGGATAAAGTCAGCTGGTTCGGTGATGCAGACATTCCGGAAGAAGTTTCCCTGGAAGCCGGTAAACGTCTCAAAGCCATTGCGGCAGAAGACGAAGAAGACGATTAAAACCTTTTCCCTTAGCTATCCCGCCCCGCTATTATCATTGCCATGAAACTGGAAATGATCAGTACCGGTGAGGAAGTCCTGTCCGGCCAGATTATCGATACCAATGCTGCGTGGTTTGCCGACAGCATGATGAATATTGGTATTGAGCTGCAGCGACGCATCACCGTCGGTGACCGCATGCAGGACCTAGTCTCGGTGTTCCAGGAACGCAGCCAGGTGGCGGACCTGATTCTGGTAAATGGCGGTCTCGGTCCCACTTCCGATGATCTGTCAGCAGAAGCGGCAGCACAGGCGCTGGGAGTAGCGCTGGTGGAAGATACCGAGTGGCGCCTGCATCTTGAATCCTGGTATCAACAACAGGGACGTCCATTTCCGCAAAGCAATCTGAAGCAGTGCCTGTTACCGGCAACAGCCATTCGGATTAACAACCCGGAGGGCACAGCCCCTGGTTTCCGCATCAAGCTGAACCAGGCCTGGCTGTTTTTTACACCTGGGGTACCGGTTGAATTCAAGGCCATGGTGCAGGAACAGTTCATCCCCTTCCTGCAGTCGGAATTCCAGGCTTCAACGCCGACCCGCCTGCACAGGTTACTGACGCTGGGACATGGCGAATCCGTCCTGGCAGATCAACTGAGCCAGCTTAGCTTGCCGGACAATATCACCCTCGGCTACCGACCCTCGCCACCGCATGTTGAAATCAAGGTATTCGCCCGTGGCAACCCGGCCATATCGGCCCTGCTCGACCTGATCCCTGACATGAGAGCCCTGCTGGGGACTGCCGTGGTTGCCGAGAATTCGCCAGGGATCGCCTGGACTGTCCACGAACTCCTGTTGCAAATGCAGCAAAGCCTGAGTATTGCAGAGTCCTGCACTGGCGGCATGCTGACCAGCCAGCTGATTGAGTTTGCAGGCTCTTCCAGTTACCTGCAGCAGGGACTGGTGACCTATTCCAATCAGGCCAAGCAGAAAATTCTGGGCATTGATGCCAGCATACTGGAAGCGCACGGTGCCGTCTCGCTGGAGACTGCAATGGCCATGGCGGAAAAGGTACGCGCGCTGGCAGACAGAGATTTCGGACTGGCAACAAGCGGTGTGGCCGGTCCTGATGGAGGCTCTGACGACAAGCCGGTTGGCACTGTCTGTCTTGCACTGGCCGACCGTCAACACTGCTGGGCACAACGGATTCAGCTCAGCAAGCGTTCACGGAACCTGGTCAGGGTACTCAGCTGCGCTGTCGCGCTGGACATGCTGAGACGTCGGCTGCTGGGAGAAAACTGTCTTGTTCCCTACGCATCCATTCCCTGCACCGGGCTCAAAAGCACACTGGAATCCTGAGTCAGTTATCAGACCGGCCAGTTTCGTTTTCTTCAATTGCCACTGACAGATCCCGACGCAGGGTCTTCGTGGATATACTGATTTCGGCAAGAAAGCTGATCAGTCCTGTCGCCAGCAGAACCATGGCCCAGATAAACAGGATGCCTACTGTGAGAGCGATATCCAGGCGGACATATTCACCCACAAAGATGGCGATGATGACAAAACAGACCGTCAGTGCCGCTGTGGCACAAAGCCAGATGGCCCAGTTTATCAGTCGCACCCGGCGCCAGAGATTCCTCAGCTCACTTTCAATTTTGCTGCGGATCGACGCATATTTGTCCTGCACAATCTGGACTTCCAGCACCCGGGCACGGTCAACAATGCGCCCGAGTCGGGCAGAAAGCACATTGAGAAATCCGGCGATACCAGCCAGCAGAAACACCGGTGCAACCGCCACCTGTATGGTCGTGGCAATGCCTATGATACTGCTCAATGGTTCCATGTTTCTCTGAACTGCAACTTTTCCCAATATCTTTTACACTTGGCCGAACACATCACTGGTACTCACCCATGACTGATATCAGCTTCCCGTCACGCTGGCCACCGCAGGATGCCACGCGGCTTCAACTCTACTCCATGAATACCCCCAATGGCCAGAAGGTCAGTATCTGCCTCGAGGAAATGGGACTGCAATACGATGCCCACCTGATTCATATCGGCAAGGGCGACCAGCATAATCCCGAGTATCTGAAGATCAATCCGAACGGCAAGATTCCCAGCCTGCTTGACCCGCAGGGCCCCGATGGCAAACCCATCGCCCTGATGGAGAGTATTGTCATCCTGCTTTATCTGGCTGATCTCAGCGGCATGCTGCTGCCGAAAGATCGGCGACAGCGCCTGGAACATCTGCAGTGGTTAACCTTTCAGGCTGCCCATATTGGCCCCATGTTTGGTCAGTTCGGCCATTTTTTTGTCTATGCCAGAGACAAAACCAGTGACAGCTATTCGCTTGAGCGCTATACCAATGAAACCCGGCGGCTTCTGAAAATACTTGATGAGCGCCTGGCATCCCGGCCATTCATCATGGGGGACTACAGCATCGTGGATATAGCCATCATGCCCTGGGTGGAATGCTTATCGGGCTTTTACAAGGCCACCGAGCAACTGAAACTGGCCGAATTTGAAAACGTGCTGGGCTGGCAGAAAAGCATAGCCGCCAGAAAAGCCTACCAGATCGGCAAGGATGTCTGCGCTCCCTGAGAATATTCAGTCGATAAACAAATAAATGTCAGCATCCATTTTCCCGCCGCGCTGGGCGCCTCGAAACCCGGATATACTTCAGCTGTATTCCATGAACACGGCAAATGGCCAAAAGGTCAGCATCTGTCTGGAGGAAATGGGCCTGGACTATGAAGCCCATCTGGTCAATTTTCATCTCGGGGAACAGCACGATCCCGACTATGTGAAGATCAGTCCCAATGGAAAGATACCCTGCCTGATTGACCCGAAGGGGCCAGATGGCAAACCCATTGCGCTGATGGAAAGTATTGTCATCCTGATCTATCTGGCGGACCTAAGCGGTATGCTGCTGCCAACGCAGTATGCCAGGCGACTTGAACATCTGCAGTGGTTAAGCTTTCAGGCTGCCCATATCGGCCCGATGTTCGGCCAGTTTGGTCACTTCTATGTCTACTCCGATGACAAGGCGCGTGACGCCTATGCGATTGAACGCTATACGCGGGAGACCCGACGCCTTCTGCAGGTGCTGGAAACCAGGCTGGCAGGACGTGAATACATCATGGGTGATGACTACAGCATCGTGGATATCGCCATTCTGCCCTGGGTACTTCGTCTCACCGATTTTTACCAGGCCGGTGAGCACCTACAGATCGCTGATTTTGACAGGGTGTTGAGCTGGCAGGACCGCATCACCGCCCGAAAGGCTTTTCAGATCGGTAAAAATGTCTGCGCTGCCTGAGCCCTCCCAACCCTTTTCAGAAAATTTTTTCCAGCATTTCCCGAATCCCTTCCCCGTAGCTTTCATGCAGGTTTCACGCATGACAGTCCATGTTTCACGGCGTAATGCTGAGATCCGTGGGGTTGAAATCTGTCAACCTGACGTCAGGTTTTTAAGTGAAGCCATAAAAAATTCCGAGGAGGATTTTAATGTCAAACACACTCAGAACCTCAATCAAGAAGCTCACTGGTGCAGTTGCCATCACCTGCATGCTGCCTCTGGCAGCCGAGACCACAGCGACCAGTATGTCAGAGATTCATGATATGAAAGGTGAGCTGATCAGTGCCGGCAGCATCCTGCAGGCACAGGTCTGGAGTGAACACAATGACTATGCCGGCAATGTCAGCAAGCTGGTGCTTAATGAACAGCAGGATGCCCTGCAGTACATTTTGTATGAAGGCCCCAACCCCTGGGATAACATGGCCTACGAATCCGGTTTTATCACCTTTGATAATTCCGATTTTGAGTACGGTTCCGTCAATCTGGTGGAAGTCAGATACGAGGTGCCGGAAGACAGCATGGCACCCGATGAGCTGAGACTGACCAAGAGTCAGGCCCAGGGTCGCCTGATCTCCAATCTCATTGGCAGTGAGGTGACATTTACTGACAATCAGACCCGTGTCGTCGAAGACATACTCTTCAATATTGATTCCGGAGAGATCGCCTATTTCCTGGTGGACATGGATCCAAATGCCATGTTTGCGACTGAACGTCGGGCCATCCCTGCGGACAGTGTGTCCATCAATGACAGCGGGCATGTCATGGCCGCTTTGAACCTGCAAAGTCTGCAGTAACTAGTTTGCAGTCACTATTCTGCAGTAACTAACGGGATAGTCGTTTAGGCCGTTTCAGGCACTGTTCCTTTGAGCAGTGTCTGTAGCGGGCTGCAACGAAATTTATGCTGACTATTTATTCCATTTGCATGGGGACAGACAGTTCCGGCGGTGGTTCGGTAGAACCCTGGGGACCGACCCACAGCTGACCCATCATGCCAACCCGGGCATGATCCAGAATATGGCAGTGATACATCCACATGCCGGGACGTCCTTCGAAGTAAATCGCAATTGTGACGGTGCCACCATCAGGGACATCCACCGTATCCTTCCATTCGGGCACGCGCTCATCATCCAGTACCTGGAAGAAATAACCATGCAGATGGAAAGGATGATTGAAGCCGGAATTGTTACTCAGGGTCCAGATATGTGTTTCGCCAACACTGGCAACCAGCGGCTCCATGTTCCAGTAGGGAATGCCGTTAAAGCCCATCACCACATTGCGGATGCCATCACCCATGCCGATGGTCATTTCCAGCTCCTTTTCAATCACCGGTCCGCTGAGATCTATCGGTTCAATGGTGCGTAATTCGGTGGGAATCTGCTCAGGTTCCACCGCCGGCAGATCAACGGTCTCGACATACATGAGGTCTTCCGGGCGTCGCTCTGTACCGAACCCCCGATTGACACTGCCCAGCCGCATCAGCACGGTGCCGGGTTCATTCGCCGGAGTAAACACAAAATCGCCACGTTCCGCCGGGGTCAACACAAAGCGGGGAGCTCTTTCCGACCGTCCCGCCAGACCATTGTCACCCCCGATGCGGGTCATGATATGACCACGCAGTCCGATCGGCACATAACGGGTGCGGGAGGCATTGATGATGCGCCAGCGCTGCTGCTTGCCCTGACGCACTTTCAGGGTCGGCATGACCTTGCCATTGACGAGTATGGTGGTGCCTTCACGACCGAACAGGTCGCCGAAATCACCCCCATTATCGGTGGGCAGAAAGACACCGGCCTCATCCAGACTCATGTCCGAGATGACCATGATCAGTTCATCACCAAAGACTTCGGGATCACTGGGATCTTCCACCACGATGGGGCCATACATGCCCCAGCCTACCTGGGCGGCTGAATTCACATGCGGGTGATACCAGTAGGTCCCGGCATCATCGACAACAAATTCATAGCGGAATTCTCCGCCGGGAGGGATCGGTGGCTGGGTAACACCGGGGACACCATCCATCTGATTGGGGACTCTGAGTCCATGCCAGTGAATGGTGGTCGCTTCGGGTAAGGAGTTTTTGAAATGAACAATCACCGTGTCGCCAACCTTGGCCTTGATCAGAGGGCCCGGCAACGAACCGCCGTAGGTCCAGACCGGCGTCACGAAGCCTTCGATGATTTCGAGATTCGCAATCTGGGCTTCCAGTTCGATTTCCAGAATATCCGGATCCGGATTAATGTCTTCCGGAATCGTCAGGGCCAGTTCATCCGCCCAGCCTTCAGGCTGTTCGACATCCAGAGCCGTCAATTGTGCCTGGCTGACTGCCGGTATCATAAGCGTCAGAACCAGGAGGCTTGTGCGCACACGCTTGTTCATGGTTTCCCCCTCATGTGTGGGC
>CAZKJY010000023.1:0-11626 GCA_964553165.1 uncultured Enterobacteriaceae bacterium | reverse complement strand
GGGACGGCAAGGCCAGCGATCACTTCCAGATTCACGAAGACTGTGAACTGTTCAATCCACTGGATGCATCCAATGTGGTGCGCTGCAAAGGCCAGGATCTGGAAACCGATGAAATCAGGGCCCATCTGGAAGCCGGCAAACGCGTGCGCCAGCTGGGCGTCCAGTGGAAAAACCTCTTGAGTTGCACCCTGATCGAAGATCTCAGCATCAAAAAGCTGCGCTTCGAGCAGGTGAAGGAAGAGGCCGACTCGCAGAATGCGGGCAGTCCGGCGGAAAAATTCGATCAGGAATTTGCGCTGATGACGCTGGAACTCCAGGGCTTTTTCAGAGCCTGGTTCTCTGCCTTCGGAGGCCTGGATGATCCCAACAAAAAAGTCCTGCCGGATAACCGCAACAAAGAAGACTATGTAAAAGTATGATTAAACTGTGTCCCTATAACGCCCTTGGCAAGGCCAGTCATGGCTGGCTCAAATCCACGCACCATTTCAGTTTTGCCGATTACTACAATCCGGCACGCATGGGCTTTGGTGCTCTGCGCGTGGTCAACGATGACTGGATCAGGGCCGGCACCGGCTTCCCGCCCCATCCGCACCGCAACATGGAAATCATTACCTATGTCAGGCAGGGTGCTGTGACGCATCAGGACAATCATGGCCATAAGGGCGTGACGCCGCATGGCGAAGTCCAGGTCATGAGTGCCGGTACCGGCATCGTGCATTCCGAATACAACATGGGAAAAGACCCGCTGGTGCTTTACCAGATCTGGATTATTCCCAACAAAACCAACGTCAAACCGCGCTGGGAAACCAAAAAATTTCCGCAGTCCACCGCTGACACCCTCAAGCTGCTGGTCTCGGGTTACGAAGAAGACAAAGACAGGGCGCTGTTTATCAATCAGGAAGCCCGACTCTTCGGTGGCAAACTGAAGCAGGGCAGCAGTATCGAACATCCCATCGTTAACCAGGCCTATGTACTGGCCTCGGATGGTAAATTTGAAATCCGCGATGGCGAGGGCAAAACCACGCTCAGCAAGGGCGATGGCGCCGAAGTCTCCAAAAGCCGATCAATGACACTTAATGCACTGACTGACTGTGAAATAGTTGTGCTTGATGTGCCACGCTAGTGGCGAGTCGTTTCTGAGCGCTGCGTTCGGATGCGTGAGCAGCAGGTCGCCCACAATGACCCCGTGAACAGAGACGCGATTTTGGCCGCTATTTTGGCGGTTTGAACATTTCCTGCAAATTATTCAGTAAAATGACATCTGAACTGTTGTGAAAATGTCGAATAAATTAATTAACTACGGGTAGCGATGAATAAGATTAAATTTACAGTTTCAATGTTTTTCCTGCTTTTACTGACCACGCCGACGCTTGCCCAGGTGGATGAAGATCAGCTGGGTGCCTGGTACATGTTTATGTGGACGGCTGATCCTGAGGCCGGGAATGGCTTTGGTTTGCAAGGCGATATCCAGCATCGTAACTGGGATGCGGGTGGCGACCTTGAGCAGCTGCTGATCCGTGGCGGCCTCACCTGGTCACCGGAAAACAGCAACATGAAATTCACCCTGGGACTGGCCCATATTACTTCCGGCGCTTTCGGGCCCAGTGCTGCCAAATCCAGAGAGAAACGCCTGTATCAGGAGCTACTAATTCCCCAGCGGCTCGGGGACCGTTTCTATTTCTCTCATCGCCTGCGTCTGGAGCAGCGCGATGTCGATAACCAGGATTTCAGAAACCGCTTTCGGTATTTCCTCGGGCTGAACTATCCGCTGAATCAGAATTCCCTGTCGCAGGGCGCAGTTTACCTGTCTTTCTACAATGAGCTGTTTGTCAATCTGGAGAATGATATCGGCAACAACCGCCAGGTCGATTATTTTGACCGTAATCGCTTTTACGCTGCGGTGGGCTACAGCCTCTCGAACAGCAGCCGCATCCAGTTTGGCTACATGGAGCAGACACTGGATGAAATCTCCAAAGGGCAGTTACAGTTCAACTGGTTTCAGAGTTTTTAAGACGCTGCACGCTTCGCGATAAGCGCCTGGGTTCAGTTCCCGGCAGCTAACATTTTTAATGACGGATGCCAGTGTCGGGCAGCCAGGTCGTGAAAGTGCTTGACCTGTCCGGCACTTGAATCTGAAACCGTCCTTCTCGTTCTACCCGTTGTCCGGCCCGGCGTCGTCGGGCAATTGCCCTATTTAAAACACTCAGTTAATAGCCTCCCGACAATAAAAATACTACTATCAGAACCTTGATAATGGCCTGACCAGGCCTGAGATACCCGGAATCTGTTGGTGTGAATGATCAAATTCCTCCTCAGTCACTGACCTGCAAGAGATTCAAGAGACTTAAAGATGAGCAGCTTCACAAATTTCAACTACACCATCCGCTCCCTTGTTATCCTGCTTTTGCTCTCACCGTTGTTTGTGTTTGATCCCTCGCTGGCTCGCGCCCAGACAGTTTCTGCCGAAGACGTGGTGTCGCTGATCAATGACTACCGGGCTGAAAATGAACTGCAGATTCTGCAGGAGTTTATCGAGTTACTTTCCCTGCCCAATTCAGCAGCCAACCTCGACGATATGGACAGAAACGTTGTGCATATCCGTGAGCTGCTGGAAGCGCAGGGATTCAGCACCCGGCGTCTGCAGGCCGACGGGGCGCCCTATATCTACGCTGAATTGGCCAGTCCGCAGGCCAGTGAAACCCTGCTGATCTATGCACACTTCGATGGCCAGCCAGTCCTGCCGGAGGACTGGACCTATCCGCCTTTCACACCCACCCTGCTGGATGCGCCGATCCCCGAGGGCGGACAGCCGGTGGACCCGGAACGACTCAGCACAGGGCTGGACCCGGAGTGGCGTCTCTATGCGCGTTCGGCCGGAGACGACAAGATGCCCATCATCGCCATCCTGCATGTCCTGCAGGCCTTGCGCGAGAACGACATTCCGCTTTCGGTGAATCTGAAATTACTGCTGGATGGTGAAGAAGAAATCGGTTCGCCGACTCTGGGCAGCATCATGGATGCCAACCCCGGTTTACTGGATGCCGATCTGCTGCTCTTCTGTGACGGACCCATGCATCAGTCCCGACAGGCCCAGCTGGTCTTTGGCGTTCGCGGCAGCAAGACACTGGATATCACCGCTTACGGCGCGAGTCGACCCCTGCATTCAGGCCACTACGGTAACTGGGCACCCAACCCGATCATGCAGCTGGCCTACCTGCTGACCAGCATGCGTGATGAAAGCGGCCGGATTCTGATCGACGGCTATTACGACAATGTCGCGCCGCTGTCGGATCAGGAACAGAGTGCCCTGCAGAACATGCCGGACATGACGGCGGCCCTGCAGGATGAGCTGTCCGTGAATACGCCCGAAGGCGATGGCATGCGGCTGGCCGAGCTGGTGACCCTGCCGGCCATCAATGCCCGCGGGATTTCCGGTGGTGGTGTTGGCTCTCTGGGCAGCAACATTATCCTCACCGAGGCGACCGTCTCCCTGAACCTGCGGCTGGTACCAGACCAGCAACCCGCGGACATTGAACGCCTGATTGAGCGCCATATCGAACAGCAGGGTTATCACATCATTTACGAAGACCCCAGCGAAGAAGTGCTGCGCAACAATGCCAAAGTCCTGAAACTGGACTGGCGCGGGCAGGGCAGTCCCGGACTGCGAACCTCCATGGATGGGGCCATGGCCAGACGCATGATCAACCTGATGCAGCGCATCACGCCCAATCTGATCCTGACTCCGAACATGGGCGGCTCCCTGCCGCTGGAGGCCTTTGCCGAGAGGATGGACACCCCGATCATCGTGCTGCCGCTGGCCAACCATGACAACAATCAGCACGGCGAAGACGAGAACCTGCGCCTGCAGAATTTCTGGGACGCCATGGCCATCTACGGCGCCGTGCTGGCAAATTTCGGAATCGAATAAACACACAGCATGACAACACCACCGCTAACACATAGACGCGAGTTTTCAGGAGGCAGAAAATGCAGAACAGGGCACTGAAAAAAATCAGAACGGGTATTGCCATGCTGGGCATGGTGCTGGGCAGCGCTTCGCTGGCCCAGTCCGGACAAATCGATGTGCTGAAAGCGGAAGCCATGCAGTCGGTTGAGGATCAGGCCAAGCTGGTGCAGGAAATTGTCGACAGTCTGTTTTCCTTTTCCGAACTGGGCTTTCAGGAATTTGAAACCCAGCGTTACCTCGGCAATATCCTGCAGGAAAACGGTTTCACGGTGGAAACCGGGGTCGCGGGCATCCCCTCTGCCTGGTGGGCGACCTGGGGCAGCGGCAGACCGATCATTGCCCTGGGCTCCGATGTTGACGGCATTCCCCGCGCCTCCCAGCTACCCGGCGTTGCCTACCGGCAACCGATGATTGAAGGCGCGCCCGGTCATGGTGAAGGCCATAACTCCGGTCAGGCCGTCAATGTGGCTGCCGCCCTGGCCGTGAAGGAGATCATGCAGCGGGAAAACCTGCCGGGCACCATCGTGCTCTGGCCCGGCATTGCGGAAGAATTGCTGGGAACCAAAGCCTGGTATGCCCGGGACGGACTGTTTGAGGACATCGATGTGGTGCTCTTCAACCATGTCTCCAGCAACATGACTGTTTCCTGGGGACAGGAAAGGGGCTCGGGTCTGGTCTCCGTGGAATATACCTTTGAAGGTGTCGCTGCACATGGCGCGGCGGATCCCTGGCAGGGCAGAAGTGCACTGGATGCCGTCGAGCTGATGAACATCGGCTGGAACTACCGTCGCGAACATCTGCACCCGCTGCAGCGTTCCCATTACGTAATCACCAACGGCGGCGATCAGCCCAACGTGGTGCCTTCCGAGGCCAGTGTCTGGTATTTCATTCGCGAAGTGACGGCTGAGGGTATCCGTGAAAATTTCGATACCCTGCAGCGCATTGCTGAAGGTGCTGCGATGATGACCGACACCACCCTCTCACGACGCATTGTTGGGGCGGCCTATCCGCGCCATTTCAATCGCCCGGTGGCAATGGCCATGGCGGAAAATATCGAAGCCGTTGGCTTGCCGCAATGGACAGAGGATGACCAGATTTTTGCCAGAGCGGTGCAGACCCTGATGGGAAATGATGACCCGCAGGGACTGTCCGACGAGCTGCAGGGGCTGCTGGCACCACCGGAATCACCGATATCCGGCGGCTCGGATGACATCGGCGATGTGTCCTGGAATGTGCCCACCGTCACCCTGCGCTTCCCGGCCAATGTCCCGGGCATGCAGGGACATCACTGGTCCAGCGCCATGGCCATGGCGACACCGATTGCCCACAAGGGTGCCGTTGCCGGGGCAAAAGTGGTGGCTGCCACGATGCTTGATTTGCTGCTGGATGAAAACCTTGTTGCTGAAGCCCGCGCCTATTTCACCGATGTACAGACAGCAGAAGAGCAGTATGTGCCGTTCATCAGTGCGGAGGATGACGCCGCCATCGAAAAGAATGCCGAGATCATGGCCGAGTTCAAACCGCTGCTGGAAACCTATTACTACGACCCTAGCCGCTATGAGACCTATCTGGAACAGTTGGGCATTAACTATCCGCAGTTAAGGCCCTGAGTTAACGGCTCACTGCGCTATCAGTGACAGGGTGCTGCGCGCATAGTCGCGGGCACCCGGCGTGATGTTCTCGTCCGTCAGCATCTGCTGCAGCAGATTGCGCGCTGCTTCATACTGATCCTGCGCCAGCAGTTCCTCCACCTCAGCGATGCGCTGATTCGCCAGCATGTTGCGGCGCTGGGCATTGAGAAAGCCGCGGATATTGCCCGGCACGCTGCGCACATCGGCCTGCCGGCCCGCCAGAATGTCGTCGATGTACTGCACGGCTTCCGCGTAGCGGCCATCCAGATTCAGCAACTGCAGACTGTTGGAAATCCCGGTCACCCACACGAATTCCGTCACCATGCGGGTGAAGGCACGGTTGTTGTCGGCAATCCGGTAGTCGCCTTCATTGGCTTCCGCGATCAGCGCCATGGCCAGATCGTAGTTCGCGGTCAGCGCGCTGAGCATGGCTTCGCCCACCAGGATGATACCTTCGTCAGGAAACAGCGCCTTGCCCAGTTCAATGGCATCGAAATCCACCTCAGTGGCTTCCATGATATTGGGCAGCACCCGCACAAAGGCCAGATAGGTCTCGAGCCTGAAAGGCTGCAGCAAAATCGAGCGTGTCAACAGGTTGGCAATTTCCCGCGCCACGTCGGGGGCAAGTGTCCCCGTATTGGGGTCTTCGTTCTGTTCCCACAGGTAGGCAGCCTGCAGTTCATAGGTCTTGGCGTTGCGGGTATTGAGGTAGATCGCATTGCGCAGAGCGGTTTCCAGCATATCCAGTTCATTGAAGCGGTTGGCAACCTCGGCAATGATGTCGTAGGTCAGCGCCTGCCGGGGTGCCAGGTCTAACAGGGCCTCGGCATGATCAAAACCCAGCTCGAGGTTGTTGCCGGCAATGGCCAGTTTTGCCAGTGCCGCCTCAACATCCGCCTGAGTGGCATCAGCGCTTTGCAAAGTCTGACTATCAGCAGACACATTAATACGTTCAGTGCGGAAATCCCCCGCAGCCAGATAATCGGCCAGCAGGGCATCCAGCTCGGTAAACACCAGGCCCAGCTCCTGGGCCATCGCCGTCGGCATATCCGATTCAATGGACCTTTCCACCAGCGCGATCAGTTCAGCCGGGCTCAGGGCTAGTTCACCGAAGAGCAGGTAATGCACAAAGAGCCAGGCCTGCGGATAGAAAGTGTCCACCTCATGCAGAGCGGCATTGCGTGACACGGCAAAGAAATCCGCCATTGGCTGCAGACCGGCTTCGCGCAGGTAGGTAACATTGTCAGGTATCGCCGCACCCCAGCTGACTTCCTCGCCATCAATCATCAGGGTCGAAAAGACTTCGGCAATGCCTTCGGTAAACCAGTAGGGATAGCGCCCGAGCAGCATGCTGGAATACCAGTGCACCGCCTCGTGGTAGGTCAGCTGCTGCGAGCCGTCATCACCGCCAGTCACCGGCATGCCAATCACGCTCCAGCTGCCCTGGTTGGAAAAGAAACCGGCCAGCGCATCCACCGTCCCGGACTGGGTCACCGCGCGATAGGGCGCAAATTCCTCACGGCTTTCAAACAGCACAATATCCAGCGGCGGCAGCGCCCGCTCATCCACCTCGATCACCTCACCCAGCGCCGCAATAAAGCGGTGAAAATCCTCAGCCCAGCGCAGGGTCGCCTCCTCATCAAGCTGGGAAACGACGGTGTATTGAGGCGAGGTGAGTTTGACCCAGGCAGGGGCGTCTGCGGCCAGGAGAGGTTGGTCTATGGTCACGCTACATACTATGAGTAGCAGTGCTATGCTTCGGAATAAATCCTTCATGTGCATGATGATTCACTAAATCACATGCTTTCATTATTCACTCACTGTAAAAATAAGCAATAACAGTCTAAAAGCCCGATTGAGTGTGATCCAACCCGGCCCTAGTCAGCAAACGGCGTGGCTTTGATTTTAGTATTCAGGCCGAGCGCGATATGCGCGGCAATAAAACTCTCTGGTTTGCTGTCGGCCTGTGCCTGCAGCAGTGCCGTAAATAATTCCTTGAAACCCAGGCGGGGATAATCTTCCAGAATCCTGCTCAGTGTGTGTGGAGGGATTTCATCAAAACGAATGCCGATCACGTCAACGCCGGCACCAAAATGTACCAGGGCAGTTTCCGGATCGCGCTTGTGGGCAATGCCGATCGAGGTGTGCAGGGCAATCGCTTCATGCACCATGGCAGATTTGTCAGTATCGTACTGCTGGCTGAGGCAGAACTGATGGGCGACTTTGGCGCCGACGTATTCAAATGAGCCTGGCGCGTGGGCATACTGATCCGTTAAGCCAATGTCGTGCATGATGCTGGACAGATAAAACACTTCCCGGTCGAATTTCAGGCCATCCTGATGGGCCAGGACGCAGCCGAACAGATAGGTCCGGTAGCAGTGGTTGAGCAGCATGTCACCGGAGAGTTCCCTGACCAGTTTCGTGGCTTTGACGGCGATATCGGAGTCCGGGATTTTGTAAGCCTCTGGCACCAGCGGGATCAGCTCGCGTAGGCCCAGACGCCGACTCAGTTTCAGGCGGGCCATACGCATGTCCATACCGATGAAGCGGGGCAGCATCTTGCAGACATGTTGGCGGCCGGGATCCTGGGAAAGCGTTTTGGCATGTGTGTTGCCACTGTGATCGTAATTGAGATTGTGCATAGGATTCTCTGTCGTGCTTGTTGGTTTACTTCGCGATCAAGCGTATAAGGGCGCTATCCAGTCCGATACCGAGTAGACTCTCCAGGCTGGCCTTGGTGCGCCAGACCCGGTTCAGTAGCCGGTTGTTGAGCATCACTTCCTGCTGAAAGGCAGGGCGCCGAGCCATGCGTTCAAACCAGGCGTACAGGTTTGGATGGTAGGTGCTGATCCGATAACCGGTCTCCAGCAGGCGCAGCAGTTTCATGGACCAGAACACATCGGCCATGGTGAGGGTGGCACCGGTCAGGAATGGCCGGCCATCACGCAGCTGCAGGTCAAGCGTGCTCAGGGCGTGGTATAACTTGAGCAGGTGCTCATCGAAAATCTGCTGTGGAATGCCATTATTGCTGTAGGTCTCGTAGAAACTGACGAGGTTTTCCTTGTCATTTCCCTGGGACGCGTTTTGCTTTAGCGTCTGCTGTTCTTTGGCAGAAAGTCGGCCGAGGCGCCCCAGGCTCCAGCGAAAACTGACATAACGCAAAGACAGATGCAGGGTTTTTGCCTGTTCGACCAGTGCCAGCGTTTCCTGACGATGATCGGGATCCTGGGGAAGAAAGGCCGGTCCGGCAAAAGCCTGATCCAGGTATTCGATGATGTCCATGGATTCCAGATACAGGCGGCCATCATGCACCAGTGCCGGCACCACCATGTCGGGATGAATCCGGGCATAGCTCTCACTCATGTTCTCTTTTCTGATCAGTGAAACATGGCGACTGATCCAGGTGCCTGCGTCGGCGTTGAGGGCGTCGGGGGAAGTGCTGTCAAAAACCACTTCCTTTCCACGTCGCAGCGCTTTCTCCTTCAGCACAAAGCGCACCCGCTGGGCGCAGGGCGCACCGTTAAAATGGAACAGATGCAGTCCCTGCAGACGGGGGACGAGTTCGCTTCTTGTGTTAGGTATCTCAGGCATGATTGCTCCGCTTGCTACATTTATGTACTATCTCGTACATAATTAAATAAAGCAAGCATTATTATACGAAGTAGTACATATATGACTAATCAAGCGGACAGCAGAAGCGCTAAACGAACCAGAGGTCGGCCAAAACAGTACGACACCGAGCAGGCGCTCCGGGCGGCCGGTGCCGTATTCTGGGAAAAAGGTTTCAGTGCCACCTCACTGGATGATCTGGCAGCCGCCATGGAGATGAACAGGCCCAGCATTTACCGTGCCTTTGGCGATAAGGAAGACATATACCGGGCCGCGCTGAATCAGTTCGGCGCCATCATGGACGATGCCTTTACCCGGAGCTTTAGTCAGGACAGGGATATCCGTGCGGGGCTGAAAAATTTCTATCGCAAAGCGCTGGAAGTCTATTCCAGTGATGAGACCGCCCTTGGCTGTATGGTGTGGTCGACAGCGCCCGCGACTACGTTGATTCATCCGGAAGTTCAGGCTGATCTGCTTGCCGCGATCAGGCAGGTCGATGCCGGCATGCTGCAACAACTTGAACAGGCAATAGCCAGAGGGGAGCTTGCTGCTGATACCGACAGTAAAACCCTGGCTAAACTGTTGCAGGCCCTCTTGCACAGTATCTCCATCAGGGTGCGTGCCGGCGAAGCAAAAAGCGCCATTCAAAAGTTTGCCGATAAGGCGGTCAGCGTGTTGCTGGGTTAGCCGACATAAAAGGGGATGACTGAAGGTCAGCAAGGAAGCTCAACAAACAAACCAGGAGCACTATGCCATGGGAAAAGAAGAAAACCTACAACAGATCCAGCAAGTGCTGGCGTGTTATACCGAAGGAACTTTCGAAGGTGATGCTGAAAAATTACGCAGTAGCTTTCATGACAAGGCCGTCATGAATGGCTATCTGGGCGAACAGTTACTGATGGCCAGCCCGGAGCCATTTATTACAGAAGTCTGCAAACAGCCAATGCAGGCCAGTGGTTTTGACTACAGACCTGAGATTGAAGAGATCAGCATCGATGGCAAAGTGGCGCAGGCGACACTGACTGAAACCTATCCCGACGGAATGCGCTTTACCAATTATTTTCACCTGATTGATGATGGCAGTGGCTGGAAAATTATCAGCAAGGCTTTTATCGGCCATCCCGAGTGATGGCTTCTTCCCTGAGTGCGAGGGTGACTGGTTTGAGAATAGTCTAACGATTCAATGCCTGATGCCAAGATCTCTGAAAAGTTGGGACTGCTTTGTTAGGGGGATGTTGCTTTTTACGAGGTAGTCGACAAAGTCATCCATAAACAGGGGTTTGGAGATAAAGTAGCCTTGCAGGGTGTCGCAGCCTAGATCGATCAGCAGTCTGGCAGATTCCATGTCCTCCACGCCCTCGGCCACGACTTTTGCGCCTATATCATGCCCCAGCATGATGGATGCCTTGGTTAATTTGTAATCGCGATCTGATGAGGCAAGGTTCTTAATGAAAGATTTATCAACCTTGATGGTATCGAAATTAAACTTGTTAAGATAAGTGAGTGAAGAATATCCCGTGCCGTAATCATCCAGCGCGATTTTGATTCTGTTCTGCTTAAGTAAATTGATGCCGTCAAAAATTGCCTGGAAATCTTCCATGATGGCCGTTTCTGTTATCTCCACGGTTAACAGATCACGGAAGTCTTGCGAATGTTTGAGTATGGCAGAGACATTTTCGGTATCAGCGAGATCATTGGCGGAGACATTGATGGAAATATGGCAGTCAATTCCTTCTGCACGCCATTTCCTGAAGGTATCGATGGTGTGCCGGATAACCTCCTGGGTAAGCTGCACGATGATGCCGGTCTGCTCGGCCAGGGGAATAAATTGATCTGGGGCTATCCAGCCATGGGAAAGATGCTTCCATCTGACTAGAAGCTCCACGCCAATGATGCGTTCTTCCTTTACACTGTATTGTGGCTGATAGGCCCAAATCAGATTTTTTTCTTCAATGGCTCTTTTCAGGTCTGCCATCAAAGTCAGATTCATTGGATTTGGTTCCATTGACGATGTGTATTGCATCAGATTTTTATTCTTTCGCCTTGCATGACTCAGTGCCAATTCCGCCTTGCGTAGCAGTTCAGCAGGGTCCTCGGCATCCTTCGGAGACAGGGACAGCCCGCCAATAATGGCAGCCTGGACAGCAATCTTATTGATCTGGCACTCACAGGAAACGGTATCAAGAAGCAGGTTCATAGCGGCTTCTGCTTCTTCCTGGTTTGTAATATCAGTTAATAAAACCGCGAAATTTCCCCGATCCAGATAGCCTGATACCAGCCCGTGTTCCTTGACTGCCGCGGCTATCATTTTGATGAGGCCGTCGGCGACTTCATACCCAGCAGTATGCTGAATATAGTTAATATCCTTGATAGCGATTACTCCGACGCCGAAAAAGTGGGCTACATGTTTATCTGAAGG
>CAZKJY010000022.1:0-11796 GCA_964553165.1 uncultured Enterobacteriaceae bacterium | reverse complement strand
CTGCTGGCCGATGAACCGACCGGCAATCTCGACAATGCCACTGGCGAGCATATCAGCGACATGATCTTTGATCTGGTTGCTGAGCATCGTATGACGCTGGTTTTTGTCACCCACAATGAAGCCCTGGCACTGCGCTGTGCCCGTCAGCAACGCCTGCAGAACGGGAAGTTTATCTGATGCTGTGGCTGCGACTCGCGCTCAAGGAAATCGTCAATAATTTCCGCTTCAGCCTGTTCTTCATCATCAATCTGTCAATTGGACTGATTGGTTTTATTGCCCTGGATTCCTTCAAGAATTCGATTGATACCCATCTGACCAACAATTCCCGGGCGATCCTTACCGCCGATGCCCAGATTTCTTCCAACACCCCGCTGACCGAGGTGGAATACGGCATTGCCGATGACATCTTCAATGCTGATTACGAATACTCGGACCAGATTTCCTTTCTGTCGATGGTTGCCGGTGAAGAGTCATCACGCATGAGTCAGCTCATCGGTATTGACGGCAGCTATCCGCAATACGGCGAATTCATTCTGCGCAACGGCGGGCTGCTCAATGAGGAACTGCGGCAGGAATTACTGAACAACAACATTGTCTGGGTGGCCCAGGATCTACTGCTGAGCCTGGACCTGGCACTGGGCGACAGCATCCGCATCGGCAATACGGATTTCGTCATCGCCGATGTGATCGATATCGATCCCAGCAGTACCATTTCCGTGATGTCGAATTTTCCGCCCATCTATATGGGCCTGGAACAGATTCGCAATACCGGCCTGATTCAGCTTGGCAGCCGGGTTTCCTATTCACGCTTCTACCGCTTTGACGAAGACCTCAACATGGACACCTGGGAAGACGAATTCCAGCAGGCTGAGCTGGAAGTGCTTGGCGACATGCGCCGCATCCGCATGACCACCCATGAAGAACAGAGCGAGGACCTGGGGCGCATTCTCGGCTACATGAATGACTACCTCGGCCTGATTGCCCTGATTGCCCTGTTTCTGGCCGGGGTGGGCGCTGCCTATCTGTTCCGTACTTTCTTCACCAGCCGCTTCAAGGACATGGCCATTCTGATGTGTCTGGGTGGCACCCCAAAACAGGCCTATCTGATGACCCTCTTACAGATCACTCTGCTGGGCACGATTTCGGCATTGATCGCCACCGCTGTTTCCTGGGTCGCCCTGCCGGTACTGCCGGAGCTCTTTGCCAATTTCCTGCCGCGCGGTTTTGTTAACGAAATGGAAATTTCCTCCGTCGTGCTGGCGCTGTTTCTGGGCACCCTGGGATCGGTGATCTGCTGTCTGCCCATCCTGTCAAAAATTTACGATTTACATCCTATCGCGCTTTTTCACGAGAAAGTGCAGCCCAGCAAAACTCTGCCACACTGGAAACGTCATCTCCTGAGCTATGCTCCGATTCTGCTGGTGTTCTGGGCCCTGGGGGTCTGGCAATCCAGCTCACTGTTAATCGGTACAATTTTTATAGCCTCGTTCCTGGCCGCGATTTTTGTCCTTGGCTCACTGGCCTGGGTCATCCTGGACTACTGCGACCGGCTGTCAGACACCACTGCCGTCACCCGCAAGCTGGCGCTGCGCAACCTGAGTCGCAACAAACTCGGCGCCATTTCCTGTTTTCTCGCCATCGGCCTGGGCTCGCTGCTGATCAACCTCATCCCGCAGATTGAAAAAGGCCTGCAGGAAGAAATTTCCCAGCCGGATGATTTTTCGGTGCCGGATTTCTTCATGTTCGATATTCAACCCGACCAGCTGGAGCCACTGCAGGCCATTCTCGCCGGCTTCGGTCATGAGCTGAGTTTTCTCTCACCACAGGTGCGGGCACGCATGCAGGACGTCTCTTCCGGTGGCGTGGAAGATTTTGAAGAAAGTCAGGAAGAGCAGATGCGTGAGCGACGCTCGGTCAACCTGACCTATCAGGATAGCCTGAAGAGCTCCGAGGAACTGGTTGCAGGGTCAATGTGGACCCAGCCCTGGGAATTCAGTTCCGGCGAATTACCGGGCATTTCGCTGGAAGAAGGCTATGCCGAACGCATTGGTGCCAGCCTCGGCGACACCATCACCTTCGACGTGCAGAGCGTGCCAATCTCGGGTCAGGTGATGAACCTCAGACGCGTGGACTGGAACTCCTTCCAGCCAAACTTCTTTATTTCCTTCCAGCCCGGCGTGCTCGACCCGGCCCCCAAAACCTTTGTGGCCGCCATCAGCAATGTGCCGGCAGAGCAGCAGTTGCCGATTCAGAATGCCATTGTGGGAGAACTGCAGAATATTTCGATCATCAATGTCGGTCAGATCGTCGCCCGCATACTCGACATCACTTCGCAGATCAGCTGGGGCATCAAAGTCATGGCCTACCTGGCGATTTTTGCGGGGCTGGTCGTGCTGTTCTCGATTGCACGCTATGAAGTCAAATCCCGTTTCTGGGAAATCAACCTGCTCAAAATTCTCGGCGCTAATTTCTCCGATGTGAAAAACATGATCCAGATTGAGTTCGGCATTCTCGGTTTTTTTGCCGCGTTTGCCGGCATCGCCATCAGCCTGCTGATGTCCTACGCCATCGCCTGGTTCGTGTTTGATTCCATCTGGCAACTGGCCTGGGGCAGCACCTTCTTCAGCATCCTCGCCATCACGGTGCTCTCTGTACTGACCGCGCTGATTGCCACTTTGTCGGTACTGCGCCAAAAACCTTTGCAATTATTGCGCGCAGATTAGTTTTCTTTGTCTGGTATCTAATTTGTGACCGTCTGGCGACAGGAAGTCGCCAGCCGAGCCTGTACAGGGATGTACGCTTTTTGGCGAGTCACAAGATAGATACCAGACAAAACCAAATGCTTTTAACAGATTTGTGTATAATACGCGCCTCGTGCGGACGTGGCGGAATTGGCAGACGCGCTGGATTTAGGTTCCAGTACTTCGGTGTGAGAGTTCGAGTCTCTCCGTCCGCACCATCAAATTCTGCTAGCGGTGTGTTTCACCACCTGCAGCCAGCCCTGATAGGCTTTGTGCCGCCAGCCTTGATCTTTTGAGGTTTCAGGGTAAAAGCTCACTATCCTGATTCGGCACCAGACCTGAACTGCCAAAGTTTTTACTCTGAGCCCAAACTGCTTTACCCTCCCCCCTATACAGAAGATTCAATGAGTCAGACCATGAATAACAACGATCATTACGCCGTCATCAATATCCTGAATGCGCCAATCACCGTCAAACTCGGGGACACCGTTCTCGCAAAAGCCAGTCAGGTCCTGGAACTGACCGAACATGCCCATGGCAAGGCCTATCCTGCGGTGCTGTATTTCCCGAGAGAATCCATTGCCATGCAGCACTTCAGCAAAGTAGAGGGTTTTACGACGCACTGTCCGATCAAGGGTGATGCGTCCTATTACGATCTGGAGCTGGCAGGCGGGCGGACTGAAAAGGCGGTCTGGAGTTATGAGGATCCGCTGCCGGAGAATGCAGCGATCAAAAACCATCTTGCCTTTGATCTGGGCAAGCTCGACCTGAGCATCGAACGCTAGTTTCTGAAGCCCTTGCAGGCTCAGCCCTGCAGTTGCTCCAGTGTGAACACCTCGGCTTTCTGGTACCGCGGCAGGGTGATTTCGACAAACAGGGTACGATGTTCGCTGAAATACTTTCTCAATTCGGCGTAGGGAATCACCAGCGCATCAATGTCCTCGTCCTCAAAAGTCCTGTAACCGGCGAGGGTACGTTCCTCGTTGATATCCGGCAGGGCGCTCAGGGAAATACGCAGGGTTTCCTGATGCTCATCGATGTAACTGAACAGCACCGTGGTATCAATCATGAAGCTGCGGTATGACGCATTGTCCTTGTAGGCATGCACCACCCTGACCACATCCTGATTGAACACGGAGGCCAGTCGGTCATTTTCTTCATTGAAGTCGCCGTAAAACTCAATCACATAATCACTGACTTCATGACCCTGATCATCCACGACATGGATCACAAGATTCTGAAAGGCGTGCTGATCCCGCTCGGGCTTTTTGGCATATTTTTTCGTGACCCGTGCGGTGGCCGTCGCGCAATCCCGTTTCCATTGTGGAAAACTGGCGCGGGTCACAGAGAGCGCCCCGACTATGGGATTGAGCAGAGCAGCCGGACAGGAAAGGTTGCCCGTAACCGAGCCGTGATTGAAACCATCCAGAATCAGAAAGGCGGTTTCACCCTTGGCTTCTTCTAGCGTGCCAATGTCAAATGTGCCGGAATCCCGTTTGACCCGGATCGGCAGACGCGCACAATTCAGGTTGGCGGTGGCGACATAGACCGTCCCGTCGGAACCATCCTTGTTGGCCAGTGAACGCAGGCCTTCATAGCCATGATTACCGACAATCACCGTGCAGCGCACGCCGTATTTACTGAAGGCATTGGGCGCAAAGCGATCCTGTTCTGCCAGTTTCCAGCTGTAGGGACTGGCCATTTCCAGTGATTTCAGCACATGGGTGCCAGTCTGAAAGGGTTTGCCGCCCTTGCGGTCGCCTTTGAAGACCCGACCCAGAATCGTGCGCCCGGTATGCGCCAGCGGTGAACCAAAATTGGCCGGGGCCAGCATCACCAGATTACGTACCTGGGGTTTGCTGTCCTTTGCCACATAGTATTTTTGCATCCAGTGACGGATTACCAGCCCGCCGGTGGAATGAATCACCACATCCGATTCCGGCAGTTTGGCAGCCTGCCAGGCGCGCTGCATGGCGTCGATGATGTCATCGACTTTAACGTCATCATCCAGACTGATGTAATCGCCGAGCCATAAATCCGTGACAGGACGATTGAGCTTCTGTCGCAGTTTTTGCGCCAGATTGCGGAAGGATTCCTTGTCGTCGCTCCAGCCGTGCAGAATTACGATGGGTGTGGTCATAAAAAAGTCCCTTTAGTGCGCTAGCAACCGTGCCCATTATCCAAGGCCAGGTCCTGAAAGCAAGAGGCTAGCCTGTTACAGAAACGACACAGTTACGCCCGCTGGATTTTGCATCATAAAGTGCCTTATCCGCCGCATTGATTGATTCTTCAATGCTTGTTAATGGGTTCAGCATGGCGATGCCGAAAGAGGCCGTCACCTGCAATTTTTCATCTGATCCATTAATGGGGATGCGTTGTTCTGCCAGCGCTAATCGCATACGTTCTGCCACTTCACAAGCCTTCTTCAGGGAAATGCCAGGCATACAGATAAGAAATTCCTCTCCCCCATAACGATAGATTTTGTCATAGGGACGCAGCAGCGATTTCAGGCGTTTAACAGTGGCAACCAGCACCGTATCCCCGACCGCATGACCATAGGTATCATTGACACGCTTGAAGTTATCAAGATCCAGCATGGCCAGGGTGCAGTCAATCCGGCCTCTTTTCACCAGCGCATAGTATTCAGTCAGTTCTAGCATCAGGCTGGCACGCGTCTGCGCTTCGGTCAGTGGATCCAGGTTATGTGCCAGCTCCGAAAATTCATGATGAAGAGCACTTAATTCAAGACGAAATTTGTCCACATCATTATCGAACTGATTCCAGTCCCCTACATGAACCGCCAAGTCATCCGCAATTCGCTCCAACATTACTCTGGCGCTGTTATGCAGTTTTTCATGGGCCTCCTCCAACAGGGCAAAAGAGGCATTTCCCATTAGCGAAGCCGCCTGATCGCTTTCATACCACTGCCCAAAGCGACAGTGATGATGGGCGTCTGGCTCCAGGTCTGCAACTTCTGGCGGTAATTGCAGCACCATCAGGCGCAGCAAATTTTTGTACCATTGCTCATGGTTATACATAGCCTGATCAAGTTGTGAAATGACCTGTTGCAATTGCTCATTGGTGAATGAAACCATTTTTGCAGCCTTTTCTTATTATTCTGGGGATGATTTACCCCGGTCTACCCCATACCACAGGCAATAATTAAATAAGGTTTAATTTATTAGGTAAATGAACAACCATTTCCACATAGCAGCTAAAGAAAATAAAAGACCAGATAAATTGTGACTGAAATAATGATGTAATAACGGTCAGCAGCCCGGCGCTTTTCTCCGTCATGCCGGGAGCCGGAAAAATCGATCACTGCCTGCCGCAGCAAAAAGGTATAGAGCACGTAATACAGAAACGGAATCACGTGCACATACCAGGCATAATCTGCCAACGTGGTCCCGAAAAAGGACAGCAACCAGTTGATTTCGGTATACAGCCCAAAGATCCCCAGCGCGGCATTGATGAACATCCACTTCACCGCTTCCCTGCCGAACAGGCTCAGGTAAAAGACCAGATACACCAGAATGGCGAATCCGCCATGCATATACAGAAAAAAGACCGGTGCCCCGTCCGGGGAATAGGCCATGAAAAAGCCGGAGCCACCGAAGATCAGCATATGAAACAGAAAGAAGGGATAGATCAGCCAGGATGAGATTTCATCACCTGCTTTGTATTCCTTGCCGTTGATGGTGATGTCCGAACGTAAGATCACTTTGGCTGTTCCATGAGCAAAGGCGTTTAGATAATGCCAAATTCACTTAAATACTGTCGGCTCAACTCGATTCTGAGCTGTGCATTCTCAGGCGAAGGGGGACGATGCATATTGAAAGCGAAGTAATGTACGCCCTCCGCCTTTTCAACAAAACCGACATACCAGAACACCACCTGGCCACTATCCAGCAGCGCGGCGCCGGTTTTACCAAACAGTCGGTAATCTTCTGTCTCTTCCACCAGCATGATCTCACGCAGGCCGTCCAGCGTGCTTTGCTGCAGACCAACCCTGTTGTGATGCAGGCGCTGCAAAAAGCCCACCTGCTCCATGGCGGAAATTTCCACACTGCCCGCCACCCAGAATGAGTCCAGACCCGAGCTGATATCCTGATTGCCATAATCAAAGCGATCCAGATACTGACTCATGGCGCTCTGCCCAATGTTTGAGGCGATACTGCGGTAAATCGGATACACCGAATTCTGAAAGGCACCGCGCAGATCGTAGGTGGTCGTCGCCCAGGCCGGCTGCCACCAGTCTTCTTCCGGATAGCTGTCCAGATCGACCCGCAACTCGATATCCGTGCCGGACAAGGTCCCGGTGTCCAGCGCGATCAGGGAGTTGGCAATTTTAAAGGTGGATGCGGGCGTATAGCGGGTATTCGCCCGCAGGGAATTGATGACCTGGTAACGATCCTCCGCTTCACTTAGAAGCACAAAGGTGCAGGTGTTTGCCGGATTACCGCAGTAATCCTGCGCAACCATCTGCTCAGCCTCCTGGGCACCAACCTGATTCAGGCCGAGCAAGAAGACCAGAAAGGTGTGCGGGGAAAATCTTCTCATCGTGGAAACTCCCGTATGCTGATAGCCTAGCCTTGGCGTGCTGCCTCGATTTCAGCCACGTTGATGATACTGCCCTGCTCCATCATCTTTTCAAAGACGCGTTTGGCCACGACGGGGTCGGGATCAGCAATGCCTTCCATCAGCACACGCGGAACGATCTGCCAGGAGACTCCCCACTTGTCCTTGCACCAACCACAGGCGCTCGGCTGTCCACCATTATTGATGATGGCATTGGCGTAACGGTCGGTTTCTTCCTGGTCTTCGGTAAGCACCTGGAAGGAAAAGGCTTCGGATTGCGGGAAGGCAGGCCCGCCATTCAAGCCCAAACAGGGAATGCCCAGCACCGTAAATTCAACGGTCAGTGGATCGCCCTGCTGACCGGAGGGAAAATCGGAAGGTGCATAGTACAGTTTGCCAACGGATGAATCAGGGAAGGTCTCGGCGTAGAAATTTGCGGCTTCTTCGGCATCGCCATCGTACCAGAGACAGATGGTGTTCTTGGATGATTTACTCATGCCAATAAAACTTATAAAAAATTTTAGCTATAAATATACGGGGCAAATTCCCTAAAACCATTAAAATCATCAAATTCTATTTTATAGACTTTCTAATACTTCCCTAAAATCATCTGGCTGGAGCGCCCACCTGAACGCAGGATGTACTTCCCAGTCATATCCGAAGTCGACAAACCTATTTGCAAGATACCTATTATTTTCAAAATACTTTCTATCAATATGGCCTCCTAAATCTTTTCTTGCTGTTAGGAAATTAACTTTATATAGAAAAGCAGCTAAATCTTTATTCGAAGCAATATATCCTGAAGTAAATCTAAAATCGCCTTGTGATTGTATATCTGCAATTTTCTTCAAAAGTTGATCAGTAGAGAATAGATAACTTAGTGATGCTTTTTTCTCTCTTTTTGATGGTTTCATAGCTAACAAAAGTCTTTCAATCTCTGGTAACTCACTTTTATACTCATTTACGGTATCTTGAAGCCTCCCCTGTGAATACTCTTCAAAAGAATCCTCAAGATCTTTTGTATTAATTGTATTCCCACGGCGTCGCCTTGTATTTCTTGCAGCCAAACTACAAAGTTTAACTAAATCTCTTGGTCTCTGCCTGAGCAATGAAAGAATTACTTGGTGCATAGGCGCTTTATTCCAATGCCCCCGACCTTCAAAACGATCCTCAAATATATTGTGAAGCCTTTTTGACAACATATCTTGAGACATACTCAAAAGAGACTGCTCATTAACTTCATTGCCAAAGTATGTCTCCACCCTTTTTACCAACATTACAAATATTTCATGATTAGTCCATGAATACCAAATCACAGAACCTTCAATCTTATCTGTTGATTCGTCTGATGTTCTCACCAAGAAATAAACATCCGACCTCAATGATATTCTAAAGTTCAAGCCGGGATTTTCATTTGACAAATCTCTAACGGCGTTCAAAAGCGCTGAAATTCTTCTTACGCCCTCTTTGCTGCCTTCCCACCCTCTATCTAAATCATCAATATAAATATATATTTTTTGTCTTTTTGAGAATCTGGTTACTACTGATTGACGAGCTGGATTTATATTGACAATTGTTGGCTCTTTAAAACTATCGTGCAAAAATTTTAAAACCTTTCCACCTTGCTTTGATAATTTATTTTTCCAATCTCCTTCTACATCGCCAATTGAATCTAGGGCTTTCCTAGCAATAATCTCAGTCAAACCATTTTTCCAACTTCGAATAACTTTTAAAAAATCCTTATCATCTTCACCTAGATCAATAATGTCATCTGGCCTGATTAATATACTTAAATTATTATTTTCTTCATCTTCAGCCATAGCAACCTGAAAAAGAGCTGATTTTCCAATACCCTTATGCCCAACTAATATACGTAAGGGGAGATCAGAATTTACCTCTTCAAATGTTTTACTTTTAAAATAATAAGATCTAAGCCTTTCGATATTTTCATCTTCCGCCGCTTCACTACCAAAAATTTGTTGAATTTGGCTTTCTGTAAAATCTATTCCCATATCACCTCCTTGATTTTGACTTAACTCAAAACCTAAAATTCCTTGTGTACTTCAACACCACTTCCGACTGCCTTGTATTCAGCCCATTAAACACGCCATCGGCATCAAAATTGTAATTGACCACCAGGTAAAAATCCTCCCCGGCGCGGGGGTTCCAGTGCAGGCGGCTGTTGAGGCCGACGGAATCGCTGACATTGTCATACTGCAGCAGGCTGATCCAAAACCACTGGGACGTGAACGCCACGGTGCTGCGCATCCTGACCAGGCGGCTAATGAATGCACCCTGCGGCAGATCAATGTCGGTATAGAGATAGGAGAATTCGCCGGAGAAGCGCGGGCCGGGCAGCCAGTTAAGCCCAAAATCCACTTCGCGCTGTTCACCGTTATAAAAATCGCCGATGGTGAAGCCGATGTCTGGGGACCAGGTGCGCAGGTTGGTCGTATCCAGCCCGAACCCGTAGGAATCAAAGGAATATTCCCCTGCCGGGATCACGATACCGGGGCGGATAACGAAATCAGTCACCAGCCCTTCTTTCTCGTTGGTGACCTCTGCATAAAGCCGGTCGCCCTCACGTGAGTTCAGACTCATGAAACGCAGATAGGTGCGCTCGCTCTGCAGCTCACCGGTATCAATGCGGTCAGTCCGGGAATAATCAAAGCCGGCATAGTAATACCAGAACCAGGGATGATCCTGCGCGTAATGGCGGAAGGTGCCGCCGGCGTTTTTCACATCGACACCGCGTCGATTGGCAAAGCCCAGCGCCGGATTGTACTCGGCGCCGATATAACGGTAATTGGCATAGCCACTGAAGCCGTCGTTTTCAGTGGCGAGATCAATAGAACCATAATAGGCCTTGTCGTCACCGCTCAGGCCATCGGTATCACTTTGCTGGTACCACCAGTCGCTGCGCAGGGTGTAGTTGTCGGAAAAGCGGGTGTTGCGGTAATTGAAATCCACCCCGGCAACACTGTTATCCTCCAGCCCGTTGGGATTGCCCTGGGTAAAGATGGCGCCGACCCGCGAACCGTTGAGTACATTCTGGGTCACCCGGCCGACCAGCAGCGGATCATCGGCGACGCCCAGGCGGTCTTCCTGTTGCACGATTAACGCACCGAGACTGGTATTGCCCACTCGACCGGCCAGCTTACCGCCCACATCGATGTCCACCGGCTGACCGGTGGCTGCATCCAGCCCGATACGGCGTGAATAAAAAGGAATGCCGTTGTTACCATCCGAGCCAAATGAAAAGATCTCGGAATCCTGCAGGAAGAAATCGCGCTTTTCCGGAAAAAACAGACTGAAACGCGTCAGGTTGACCTGGCGGTCATCCACTTCTGTGGCGGAGAAGTCGGTGTTCAGGGTCAGCACGCCAGTCAGGTTCGGCGTGAATTTGTAGAACACGTCCAGCGAAGGTTCGACCCTGTCGTCACTATCCCCGGTCACTTCATTTTCGGCATGGCCTGCAACCACCGTGGGCACAACATCCAACCCCAGGCCCTGCTGCAGACCTTCCAGTCCAACCACCTGGCCGCCGGTGGACGGATCAATCGCCCGGTTAAAGGACGACCAGGCAATGCGTTCGTTGTTGCGGGCAATTTCCCGCTCCAGATTCAGGCCCCAGGTATCGGTGGCCGGGTCGAAATTCAGGGTGGTGAAGGGAATCGCCATTTCCGTGGTCCAGCCCTCTTCATCAATATTGGATTGCACCAACCAGATGCCAGACCAGTCGATGTTATAGGACGTCGGACTTTCAAACACCCCGTCATCACGGATGGCATTGGGGTTGGTAATAAAGCGAAAAGCGGTACGGTCGTTATTGAAGGTATCCAGAATCAGGTGCACATTGTCGTCAAAACGCAGCGATTGCCCCTGAATCATCACCCGTGCGGTAATGTCATCAGGGCTGGTGTCATACAGACGCGCACCCATGTAGAAATAGCGATCATCGTAGGTGATATAAAAGATGCTTTCCTGCGTCGGCGCGCCCTGATCCACCGGGTTGACCTGATGGAAATCGCTGATGCCTTCGAGTTGTGACCAGATGGGATCATCCAGGATGCCATCGATGACCGGTGGCTGCGAGGTACGCGTAATATTGACGGATTTTTGCGGCTGCGTCCCCGGCTGGGCCAGCGCAATACCGGCAGCCAGACCGAGAATGACTATTGAAAGACCAGGAAAACCAAAGACGGAACGTCGACGCACGCACTACCCCTTTTTTGTTTTTAATAATTTGCAGGTTATTCAGCGCATGGTACCTGAACGCTGAACTCAATAAAGCCACTATGATGATTGCCCACACGGGGAAACAACACGTTTTTTACGTAATCCTGGCTCTCCCAACAACGCAATCAGGCACTTGTCTTTACCAATAAAACGCCCATCAATGATGGCATAAAGCCACTGCCTGAACCCATTGAATTTTCAGTATTCATCGCGCTGCCTATCGCCCTGATGCATTCAG
>CAZKJY010000021.1:0-11964 GCA_964553165.1 uncultured Enterobacteriaceae bacterium | reverse complement strand
GTGGCACAGTCCGTGTCGATGAGGAAAACAGCCGCATCATTGCCAACGGCAACATTATCCATTTCATCTACTCTGATGGCCCCGACACGCTGGATTACACCCAGTACGGTATCAGTGATGCCCTGGTGATTGACAACACCGGTAAATGGCGTGATGAAGCAGGGCTCTCCCTGCACCTTAAATCCAAGGGCGTCAGCAAGGTCATGCTGACAGCACCCGGCAAGGGCGACCTCAAGAACATTGTCTCTGGCATCAACCATGACATGATTACTCCTGACGATAAAATCATTTCTGCCGCTTCCTGTACCACCAATGCCATTGCTCCCATCCTGAAGATGATCAATGAGCGCTATGGGGTAGTCCACGGCCATGTTGAAACGGTCCATGCCTATACCAACGACCAGAACCTGATTGACAACTACCACAAGGCCGACCGCCGTGGTCGCAGTGCCGCCCTCAACATGGTGCTGACTGAAACCGGTGCCGCCACAGCGGTTGCCAAGGCCGTTCCTGAATTACAGGGTAAACTGACCGGCAATGCCGTGCGGGTACCCGTGGCCAATGTCTCCATGGCCATCCTCAGCCTGACGCTGGAGAAGGAAACCACCAAAGAAGAGATCAATGAATTTATCCGTAATATCGCGCTGCATTCCCCGCTGCAAAACCAGATTGGCTACACGGAATCTCCAGATGCCGTGTCCAGTGACTTTGTGGGCATGCGTGAAGCCGCGACACTGGATGCCACAGCGACCAAAGTCCAGGGCAAGAACATGATTCTGTATCTCTGGTATGACAATGAGTTTGGCTATAGCAGCCAGGTGGTCCGCATGGTCTCGAAAATGGCCGGGGTCTCCTATCTCACCTATCCGGAAAACGAAGATCTGAACATATAACCCGGACCCGACAACAGACCCACGCCAAGCATGTCTCAAAACAACTACGAATTAATCGTGATAGGCAGCGGACCGGCAGGGGAGTCGGCGGCAATGAATGCCGCCAAATTAAAACACCGGGTGGCAATGATATGTGACAAACCCCGACTCGGTGGCAACTCGGCTTACCATGGGACCATTCCGTCAAAAGCCCTGCGTAATTCTGTCAGGCAGCTTCTGGTACTCAACCGGAATCCCATGTTCCGGGACCTCGCCGATGTCAAAATCGCCGGCTTCGAACAGATTATTCACCATGCCGAGCACGCGGTTGAACAACAGCTCAGCATGCATACCGCCAATTATGAGCGCAACCATATCCCGGTCATCTTCGGCTCTGCCCATTTCATTGACAAGCACACCATAGAAATTACCGATGGCAAGAAAAAAAGCCGCCTGAGGGCCGACAATTTTATTATTGCCACGGGTTCGCGACCTTACCGCCCGGATTTCGTTAATTTTGACCATCCGCGGGTCTTTGACAGCGATACCGTGCTCAAACTGAATTACACCCCACAGCGTGTCACCATCATCGGCGCCGGGGTCATTGGCTGTGAATATGCGTCCATCTTTGCCGGCCTGGGCATCAAGGTGGAACTGATCAACCCGGCAAGCTCCCTGTTGTCCTTCCTGGACAACGAGATTACCGACGCCCTGAGCTACCACCTTGGCAATCTCGGCGTGCGCTGTCACCATCAGGAACATTTTCGGGAAATGGAATGCCGGGATGATGCCGTTATTACCTATCTCGAATCCGGCAAGAAAATCAAAAGTGATATTGTCCTGTGGGCCAATGGTCGTACCGGCAATACCGATCGGCTTAATCTGTCCAGCATCGGCCTGACGGCCAACAGCCGGGGTCAGCTGGCCGTCAATGACCATTACCAGACTGGCGTGGAAAACATCTATGCGGCAGGCGATGTGATTGGCTGGCCTTCACTGGCCAGCGCTGCTTTTGACCAGGGCAGGGCCGCCTGTAACGCCATCCTCAAGCCGGATGAGTTTTTCTTCGTCAAGGATATTCCCAGTGGCATCTATACCATTCCGGAAATCAGCACCATCGGTCTGAACGAACAGGAACTGACTGAAAAGAAAGTGCCCTATGAGGTTGGCAAGGCCTATTTTAAAAATATCGCCCGTGCCCAGATAACCGGAGAAGAAGTGGGCATGTTGAAAATCATCTTTCACTTTGACACCCTGGAGATACTGGGTATTCACTGTTTTGGTTCGCAGGCCTCCGAGATCGTCCATATCGGTCAGGCCATCATGAGCCAGAAAGGTGAGGCCAACAGCCTGAAATATTTTATGAATACCACTTTTAACTATCCAACCATGGCAGAGGCCTACAAGGTTGCTGCCTATGATGGCTATAATAGGGTGTTCTAGATTGACGGGAATCGAACGTAAAAAAAATGCGCTGAAGTCACCATTAGTAATGGATTAGCGCATGATGTTTGCATATAATGCACGCCCGAAAATCGACCTAAATCCACAACCAATTAACGAGTTAGAAGTTTGAATATCGACCTTTTTCCGCTGGTACTTTATTCTGCCATTGTCATCGTATTAATCGTCGCGCTCACAGCAGTTTCACATCTGCTGGGACAAAAGCGCAAAGACCATGCGACCCATGAAGTCTATGAGTCCGGTCAGCTGTCGGTCGGGTCCGCCCAGTTTAAAATTTCGGTTCCTTTTTATCTGACCGCCATTCTGTTCATCATTTTCGATCTGGAAGCCGTGTTCCTGTTTGCCTGGGCCATCTCCATCCGCGAAACCGGCTGGCTGGGCTATGCCGAAGTCTTTATTTTCATCAGCATCCTGATTGCCGGTCTGATCTACCTGTGGCGCGCCGGCGCACTGGAATGGCGTACTGAACGGCAGCGCATGGACCGCATGAACACGCTGGGCGAGGGTGGGGTCGTCAACATCAAATCCAAAACCAAAAAAGACAAAGCAAAAGCCGAGCATGCACATGACCATGCTCATCACGGAGGTCACTGATGAGCTGGGAACTGGTCAAACCTGAAGATACGCATTCTCCCAGCCCCGGGATGAACCAGTTTGATGATCACATTCGCAAGAACGTGATCATGACCACACTGGAAGACATGGTTGCCTGGAGCCGGAAAAATTCACTGTGGCCCTTCAACTTCGGTCTCTCCTGTTGTTATGTAGAAGCCGCTACCGCCATTTCCAGCCGTCATGATATTGCCCGTTTCGGTGCAGAGGTTTTCCGGGCCACGCCACGTCAGGCTGACATGATCATTATTGCTGGGACCGTATTCCGTAAAATGGCCCCGGTTGTACAGCGCCTCTATGAGCAGATGATGGAACCCCGCTGGGTGATCTGCATGGGCTCCTGCGCCAACTCCGGCGGCATGTATGACATCTACTCGGTTGTGCAGGGTGTGGACAAGTTTTTACCCGTGGACGTCTACGTCTCCGGTTGCCCGCCGCGCCCGGAAGCGCTTTTGCAGGGACTGAACCTGCTACAGGATTCCGTCGGCAAGAAACGCCGTCCGGTAAGCTGGGTCATCAATGACCAGGGCATTTACGAACGCGAGAAGAATGTTGTTCAACGTGAATTCCGCCTCAAAGACCGCATCGCCGCGACTGAGCTACGCAGTCCGGACGAAACCTAAGCTTAATTTGGAAACAAGATCTTGAGTAATTCTGCCGCACAATTGCAGCAAAGCGAAACCGAGCTTCCAGCGGTCATCGCCCAGCTATACCGGAAATTTGGCGAATCTTCCTTCGTGCGCCAGCATACTGCCGAAGGCATGCCGACCCTGTGGGTAGGGCGTGACCGGATTCTCGAGGTCCTGAAATTCCTGCGCGATGACGCCAAACCGCGTTTTGAAATGCTGCTGGATGTCACTGCCATTGACGAGCGCCTGCGCGTCCACCGTGATGGCCAGCCCGACAGTGATTTTACTGTGGTCTATCAGCCAATCTCCTTTTCCGGCAATTGTGACGTCCGCATCAAGGTCGCGCTGAAGGAAGATGACCTGAACATCCCGACCGTGATTTCACTCTGGCCCGCCGCCAACTGGCATGAACGTGAATGCTGGGACATGTTCGGCATTGTCTTTACGGGCCACCCGAATCTGAGCCGTATCTACACGCCACCCACCTGGGTTGGGCATCCACTGCGCAAGGATCATCCGGCGCGCGCCACTGAAATGGAACCTTACCGGCACGACGATGAGATTGTGGACCGCGAACACGAGGCGATGAAATTCAATCCGGAAGAGTGGGGCCTCAAACGTAAATCTGAAACCAGTGAATTCATGTTCATGAACTTCGGTCCGAACCATCCGGCCGCGCACGGGGTTATCCGTTTCGCCCTGCAACTGGATGGTGAATACGTCATGGACGTTGTCCCGGATGTCGGTTACCACCACCGCGGCGCCGAGAAAATGGGTGAACGCCAGACCTGGCACACCTATATTCCCTATACAGACCGTATCGATTATCTCGGCGGGGTGATGAACAACCTGCCTTATGTCATGGCGGTGGAAAAAATGGCCGGCATTCAGGTGCCTGATCGCGTCAAGGTAATCCGTGTCATGCTGGCCGAATTCTTCCGCATCTGTAGCCATCTGCTGTTTTTCGGCACCTGGGCTGTAGACCTGGGACAGTTGTCTCCCTTGTTCTATGCCTTCGTGGATCGTGAAAAAGCCTTTAACATTATCGAGTCCATCACCGGTGGCCGTATGCATCCCAGCTGGTTCCGCATTGGCGGTGTCGCTCAGGATCTGCCGCGCGGCTGGGATGTCCGTATCCGTGAGTTCGTCGACATGTTCCCGAAAAAACTGCGCGAATACGACAAGATGGTGATGGCCAATACGATGATCAAGCAACGCACCATGGGCGTTGGCAAAATGAATACCCAGGATGCTTTTGACTGGGGCATGACCGGACCGGCTCTGCGAGCGACCGGCCTGGAATGGGATTACCGCAAACAGCGCCCCTATTCAGGTTACGAAAATTTTGAATTCGAAGTGCCGATTGCCGTTAACGGCGATTGTTATGACCGGGCTGCGGTCCGTGTGGAAGAAATGCGCCAGAGCTGCGAAATCATTCGACAGTGTCTGGAAAACATGCCGGAAGGTCCGTATAAATCAGACCATCCGCTGACCACGCCGCCAATAAAGGAAAAATCCAAGCAGGATATTGAAACCCTGATCGACCACTTCCTAAGCGTGAGCTGGGGGCCAGTGATGGCGCCAACTGAAGTCAGCATGGCCATTGAGGCGACCAAAGGCATCAACTCCTATTACCTGATTAATGATGGCGGCAGCGGTTCCTATCGTACCCGTATCCGCACTCCATCCTTTATCCATATCCAGGCCATCCCATTTTTAAGCCGTGGCCTCATGCTGGCAGACTTTACTGCTGTCGTGGCAACCACGGACTTCGTGATGGCGGATGTTGATAAATAGCACAACCAGAAGCGGATCAAGAAACGACGATGACAAACATAATTGCCAGTACAGCCCCGAAAGCCAGACAGCTGACTGAAGCCGAGATTCATGAAATCGAGCATGAAAAAACGCACTACCCCTATGCTCAGGCGGTCGGTCTGGAAGCGCTGAAAATTGTACAGAAACATCAGGGCTGGGTGAGCGATGAGAGTCTGCTGGCCGTTTCCGAGTACCTGGATATTCCGCCCGATGACCTGGAAGGGGTGGCTACCTTTTTTAACATGATATTCCGCCGTCCGGTTGGTAAAAACGTCATTCTGTTGTGCGATTCGGTCGCCTGCTGGATCCTGGGCTGTGACAACCTGAAGGAACACATCACCCGGACGCTTGGCATTGACTATGGCGAAACCACCGAGGACGGCCTGTTTACCCTGATTCCAGTTCCCTGTCTGGGAGACTGCGATAAAGCGCCTAGCATGATGGTGGGCAGGGAACTGTATCGAAATCTGACCAACGAGAAGATTGATCAGATCATTGCTGAATATAAGAGTAAGGCTTAAGTAGTCATTCACATGAGTATAACGAACCCCTTAACCAAGAATATTGAACCCGGCAGAGCGCCTTTTACTTTCAAGGAGTATCAGGCGGCAGGCGGATATCAGTCGCTGGCCAAGGCCATGGCGATGTCCCCGCGTGATGTCATGGGCGTGGTTAAAGACTCTGGTCTGGGCGGAAGAGGCGGAGCCGGATTCAACACTGGTCTGAAATGGAGCTTTATCCCGGAACCTGACGGCGGGCCGCGTTACCTGGTGGTCAATGCTGACGAAATGGAGCCAGGCACCTTTAAAGACCGTCTTTTAATGGAATGCGATCCACACCTGCTGATTGAAGGCATGATCACGGCATCCTATGCGCTGTCCGCGACTACCGCTTATATCTTTCTGCGTGGTGAATACACGCTGGCCGAAGAAGTCCTGCTCAAAGCGATTGCAGAAGCCTATGAAGGTGGCATGCTGGGCAAAAAAATTCAGGGTTCTGATTTCAGCCTTGATATCTATCTGCATACCAGTGCTGGTCGCTATATCTGTGGTGAGGAAACGGCGCTGATCAATGCCCTCGAAGGCAAGCGTGCCAATCCGCGTTTCAAACCGCCTTTCCCACAGGTCAGTGGTCTGTGGGGGCGTCCGACGCTGGTCAATAACGTTGAAACCATTTGTAACATTCCGGGCATTCTGACCTATGGCGTGGAGTGGTTTAAAGGCCTCGGCCTGGGTGATCAGAGCGGCACGCGTCTCAGCGGGGTCAGTGGCCGCGTCAAGAATCCTGGCTGCTGGGAATTACCCGTCGGGACCACTTTCCGTACTGTATTTGAAGATTATGCCAAAGGCATGCAAGATGGCTATGAGCTGAAAGCGTTTATCCCAGGAGGTGGTTCTACTGACTTCCTGATGCCCGAACATATGGATTTACCGATGATTCCTGGCGAGGTTGCGAAAGCAGGCAGTCGACTGGGAACCTCCTTGATGACAGTACTGGACGACAAGACCTGCCCAATCGGCATGGTTCGCAACCTGATCAAGTTTTTCGCCCATGAGTCCTGCGGCTGGTGTACCCCGTGCCGGGATGGCTTGCCCTGGGTAGAGCACATCCTTAACAAGATGGAAGAGGGCAAGGGCGAAATGAAGGACATCGATATCCTGCGGGAAATGTGCGGCTATATGGGCCCTGGCAACACCTTCTGTGCGCTGGCACCCGGTGCAGCTGAGCCCCTGCAGAGCAGTCTGAAGTACTTCCTGGACGAATACGAAGAGCATGTGAAGCACGGCTGCAAATATAAATCACATTAAATAATTAATGTAATATATTGAATTAGTTATAAATTTTAGGTTAAAAGATGGCATCCATCAACATAGACGGCAAAGACTTCGAAGTCGACGAAAAAAACAATCTCCTGCAGGAGTGTCTGTCTCATGCAATGGATTTGCCGTATTTCTGCTGGCACCCGAGCATGGGTTCCGTCGGATCCTGCCGTCAGTGTGCTGTCATTGAATACGCCGATGAAAACGATCAGCGCGGCCGCCTGGTGATGGCCTGCATGACCTCACCGCGACAGGGTGCGCGCTATTCCATCAAGGCGGCGTCTAAGTTCCGAGCCCAGGCCATTGAAAGCATCATGATCAACCATCCGCATGACTGCCCGGTCTGTGAAGAAGGGGGTGAATGTCATCTGCAGGACATGACTGTGATGTCCGGACACACCTATCGTCGTTATGATGGCAAGAAAAAAACCCATACCAATCAGTATCTTGGCCCATTTATCGGGCATGAAATGAACCGCTGTATCACCTGTTACCGCTGTGTTCGTTACTACAAGGATTATGCCGGTGGCACCGATTTCGGTCCCCAGGCTTCGCATGACAACACCTATTTCGGCCGTTGGCAGGAAGGCCCGCTGGAAAGTGAGTTCTCGGGCAACCTGGTCGAGGTCTGTCCGACCGGGGTATTCACCGACAAGCCCTTCAGCAAACATTATTCGCGTAAATGGGACCTGCAGACTTCACCCTCAGTGTGTACCGGCTGTGGCGTTGGCTGTAACACCAACCCGGGGGAGCGCTATGGCACGCTGCGGCGTATCGTCAACCGCTTCAACGATGAGGTGAACGGCTATTTCCTGTGTGACAGGGGCCGCTTCGGTGCCGAGTTTGTCAACAGTGACCAGCGCATCCCGGTCAGCATGACCCGCGACTCACATCAGGCCAACCCGGTACAGATTGAACCCGAAGCCGCCAAAGCAGCCCTGAAAGCAGCCGCGAAAGGTGCCATTGGGATAGGTTCGCCGCGCGCCTCCATGGAAGCCAACTATGCCCTGCAGCAACTGGTCGGTGAGGAGAATTTCTATGCCGGCATCTCTGCCAAAGAGCTTGGCATGCTGCAGACCATTCTGGATATCTATCAGACCAGGCCGGTCAATGTTGCCAACGTCAAGGATATTGAAAACTCCGATGCCGTGCTGATTCTGGGCGAAGACATCACCAATACGGCTGCGAGGCTGGCCCTGGGTGTTCGCCAGTCCGTGAAAAACCTGGGTCGGCAGATGGGAGCCGACCTGAATTTCCCAATCTGGCATGATGCAGCCATCCGCACCCTGGCCATGGATCGCAAGAGCCCACTGTATATCCTGAGCCCCCAGGCTACCCGATTGGATGACATTGCCAAGACCGTTCATATCAGTTCCGCAGCGCAGAGCGCAAAAATTGCCATGGCCATCGCCTCTGCCATTGACTCCAAAGCCCCAGAGGTTAAAGGTCTGAGCAAGGAAGAACAGGCGCTGGCCAAAGAAATCGCCGAGACCCTGAAAGGTGCCAAACAGGCCCTGATTATTAGCGGTACTTCCCTGATGGAACCCGCGCTGATTGAAGCGGCTGCCAACGTCGCGACTGCACTCAGTGATGGCGACAAACGTGCCAATCTGGCGCTGGCAGTGCCGGAAAGCAATAGCATGGGCCTGGCCCTGTTGATGCAGGGAAATCACAAAGCCCTGGAGCAGGCCATGAGCGCCGGCAGCAAAAAAGCCATCGTGCTGGAAAATGATTTATACCGTCGTGCGGCATCAGCGGATGTCGATACTTTCATTGAAGGTCTGGATCAGCTGAGCGTCATCGATTCCCTGAAACACCGTACCGGTGAGCAGGCCAATCTGGTGCTGGCGGCAGGTACTTTTGCGGAAACTTCCGGTACCTTCGTCAACTATGAAGGGCGTGCCCAGCATTTTTATTCCACCTTTAAACCAAAGGACAGCATCCGTGCCAGCACCTTCTGGTTAAGCGATCTGCCCCTGAATCAGCTGACTGCTGCCTGTGCCACCTCGGTGCCAAATTGCAGCGACATGCTGAAACTGACACCTGGCGAGGATTACAACTATGCCGGTCTGAAAGCACCGCGTCAGTTACACCGCTACAGTGGCCGAACTGCCATGCGTGCCAATATCAGCGTGCATGAACCCCGTCAGGAGCAGGACGAAAACGGCGTCATGGTCTATTCCATGGAAGGCGTGCCGGCCATCAAAGATTCCACTGTCTTCAATACGCCCTGGGCGCCAGGCTGGAACTCCAACCAGAGTATTTTTAAATTTCAGCAGTATGCTGGTGGCCCCCTGAAGCAGGGCGATCATGGGCATCTGCTGCTTAAAAACAGCGCCACTGAGAAAACCTGGTTCAATCCGGATTTCAACCTTGCTGAAGGCGACGGCTTTCAGGTCTTCCCGCTGTATCAGTTATTCGGCTCGGAAGAACTCAGCGCCCATACGCCGGCCATCCAGGCAAAAGCAACCTCAGCCTATATTGCGCTTAATCCGGCGGATGCCGAAAAGCTCGGCCTCAATGGCAGTGATGGTGTCCAACTCGAACATAATGGCGCCGTGCCGTATATCCTGCGGGATTCGATTCTGCCTGGCAGTGTAGGTGTTTCTGTGGGGCTCAAGGGACTCAATTTCCGTGATCTGCCTGCCGCCATCACCCTGGATAAAGCCGCCAACTGGCAAAGTCCAGGCAGCTGGAAAGCCGCCAACATTATCGTCAGCGATCGCCAGGAGAGGGCAGAGTAATGGTGCCTTGGTTGAGTTTTGAAGTCGGTTCCCTGCTGAATATTGCACTCGTTCTGGGTGTCGGTCTGGCTGTTTCGGTGATGATGATCTGGGTCGAGCGACGTTTCCTCGGGTTCTGGTCGGATCGACTGGGACCAAACCGCGTCGGTCCTTTCGGTATTTTTCAGGTAATTGCCGACGCCATCAAAATGCTGACCAAGGAAGACTGGATACCTCCGTTTGCGGACAAGGTGACCTTTGTCATCGCGCCGATGATTATTCCCATTGTCATGCTACTCAGCCTGGCAGTTATTCCCTATGCACCAGGCATCGGTATCATCGATCTGAATATCGGACTGCTGTGGATTTTCGCCATGGCGGGACTGGCATCCTATTCCACCATGCTCGGGGGACTGGCCTCCAATAACAAATTCTCGCTGCTTGGCGCCCTGCGTGGTGCCGGCCAGATGATTTCCTATGAAGTGTTCATGGGCATTTCGATTCTGGGCGTGGTCATCCTGGCTGACAGTTTTACCCTGCGTGACATTGTCGAAGCCCAGGCAGATGGCTGGTTTGTAATTCCACAGTTCTTTGGTTTCCTGGTGTTTACGGTCGCGGGAATCGCCGAATCCCATCGCTGGCCCTTTGACCTGCCAGAGGGCGAATCTGAAATCATTTCCGGTTACAACACGGAATACTCCGGCATGAAATTCGGTCTGTTCATGATCGGCGAATACATCGGCATGGTGGTCATGTCTGCCCTGATGCCGGTTCTGTTTTTCGGCGGCTGGCATGCGCCCTTTGGTCTGGAAATCGGCAACCCGATTGTTTCAGGTATTTTCTGGATGAGCGTGAAGACAACGTTCTTCCTGCTGTTTTTTGTGCTGGTCAGGGCAGCCTTGGTCAGACCGCGCTACGACCAGTTCATGAATTATGGCTGGCTGGTCATGCTGCCATTGTCATTAATCAACTTGCTAGTCACTGGTGCAGTCGTGCTGTACCAGGCCGGTTAACACTGAAGAGGAATCGACATGTTTAGCGCCATCGGCAAGCAGATAAACGTCATATGGTCACAGATAGTCACCCTGTGGCTGGTGTTTCTGCACATCTTTAAAAAAGCCGACACCGTCGAATATCCGGATGTTAAACCCTACATGTTTCCACGCTGGCGTGGTCGTATCATTCTGACCCGTGATCCCGATGGGGAAGAGCGCTGTGTCGCCTGTAACCTCTGCGCTGTCGCCTGTCCAGTAGACTGTATTGCCCTGCAGAAAACGGAAGACGAGCATGGTCGCTGGTATCCGGAATTTTTCCGTATCAATTTTTCCCGCTGCATCATGTGCGGTTTCTGTGAAGAGGCCTGTCCGACCCATGCCATCCAGCTGACCCCGGATTTTGAAATGGCCGAATACGTCCGTCAGGACATGGTCTGGGAAAAAGAGCACATGCTCATCGCTGGCACCGGCAAGTACCACGATTACAATTTCTACCGGGTTGCCGGTAAAGCCATCGGCGGCAAAGGCAAGGGTGAAGCCCAGAATGAACTGCCTCCGGTTGACCGCAGGAGCCTGTTGCCATGAACGTCCTCTTTTACGGTTCTGCCCTCATTGCCGTGCTGTCCACGCTGATGGCCATCACCCGGGTTAATGTCGTGCATGCCCTGTTGTACTTCATTGTTTCCCTGCTGGCTGCTGCTGTTATTTTCTATACACTCGGCGCGCCTTTCGCGGCGGCCCTTGAAGTCATTGTCTATGCCGGGGCCATCATGGTTATGTTCCTGTTCGTGATGATGATGCTGAACCTGGGCCATGCCACCATCGAACAGGAAAAATCCTGGCTGACGCCCGGCATCTGGATCGTGCCCGGCATTCTGGCGGCCATTCTCTTTGTCGAAATGATGATTGCCCTGAATATGGCAGAGGCTGACATGGCCCATACCATGGTCGATGCCAAGGCTGTCGGCATGGAATTATTCGGCCCCTATGTCCTGGCCGTCGAGCTGGCTTCCATGCTTCTGCTGGCCGGA
>CAZKJY010000020.1:0-12041 GCA_964553165.1 uncultured Enterobacteriaceae bacterium | reverse complement strand
TGCAGGCAACTGCGCATTCTCCCTCTGCCTTGAGTACCACGGAGTGTGCTGATAGCGGACGCCAGAGAGCCACTTCAGTAGGGCCGAAAATGACACAGCCAGGCAGACCCACTGCTGACCCCAGATGGAAGGGGCCGCTGTCATTTCCAACCATGCCCCGGGACTGTTTCATCAACAGAGCGAGCTCAAGCAGGGATAACTGGTTACATAAATCAGGAACTTTAACTTCAGGTGCCAGTTCAGCCAGCAGTTTCAGAACATGACTGTTGGCACTCTGGTCAGCTGTACCGGCACCGATCAGCACGCAGGTATATTGATGACCGGCAAGCAGCCGAATGAGTTCAGCAAAATTTCGGGCTGGCCACTTTTTATAATCCTTTGCCGCCGAAGCATGAATAATGATAAAGGGCTCATGCTCCCCTAGGCCCAGTGACTGCAACTTTTCCGTAAAACGCTGATCGGGAGCTGGCAGACTGAGTCGCAGATAATCTGCTTTGGCATCTTTCAGGCCAAGCGGAATGAACACATCCTCATAGCCGTACCAGCGATGTCGTCGTGAAGGTGAACGCTGCCGATAATTAATGTCGAGCACGTAGTCATAGCCGTGACGATTTCGCTGGCGATTGCTACCCAGTCTGAAACGGGCCCCACTGAGCTGGGTGAGACGGTGAGAGACACTGTCTTCCTCGATATTGAAGGCAATATCAGCCCGGAAACGGCGGATCGCAAAAAGGCAGGACAAATATGCCGAGGCCTGTTGCCAGAGGTTTCCCTTTTTGATGCGCTGACGCGGATAAAAAAGCAGTGACTCCGGTGGCAAAAAACCCTGCAAGAGTTCACGGTAGGATTCGTCGACGACGAGAAGAAAACGTATGCCACGCTGGTGGCAGTAGTTATAAAAATCCTGTATCAGGCCGCCGGCAATCAGCAGGTTGCCCAGATACCGGGTGGGGTTGAGCAGGACAATGCTGCGATAGTCTGCAGGGATATTGTTGTCAGGGACCTGGCTCAAAATCGGGATATACGTGTTGGGTTTGTGGCAAAGATTCTACCTGAGTGAACAGACAAGTCCATGTATAATGCCGGAAAATAAAAATGCGGTTACCAAGATGCCTGAATCAACTCTGATCCCGGTCAGTGTCTACATCATCACCCGAAATGAAGAAGACAATATTGCCAGAGTCCTCGACAACCTGAAGGACTTTGAAGAAGTGATAGTCGTCGACAGTGGCAGCACCGACAGAACACTGGAAATCGCTAAAAGCTATTCCAATACCAGGGTCAGTTTCAACGAATGGCCGGGCTTTGGTGAGCAGAAGGCTCATGCCCTGTCACTGTGTTCCCAGCCCTGGGTGCTCAATCTGGATGCCGATGAAACCCTGACACCAGAATTTATTGCCGAGCTGAAACGTTTCATTCAACAGGATCAAAAAGTTGCCCTCAGAAGTCGGCGCATTCTCTATCGCTGGGGTCGACGTCCCAGAAGTTTCGGAAAAGATGAAAAACTGATTCGCCTTTTTAAGGCGGCGCATGGTCAGTATGATGCCCGACAGGTACATGAAAGCATTCTTATTGATGGCCCGATAGATGACAGTGATGCGGCAATTCTGCATCATGAAAATCTCAGCTATTCACAGCGGATAGAAAAGACCGTGTTTTACGCAAAGCTGAAAGCCAGGGACAAGTATGAGCGTGGTGACAGGGTCAGCTTTCTGGTGGTTCTGTTGATTTTCCCGCTGGCCTTTATTCGCTGCTATCTGTTCAAGGGACATTTTCTTGATGGTCTGCAGGGGGTGCTGACCAGTGTTAATGTGGCATTTTACAACTATATGAAGTACGCCAATCTCTGGGACATGCGTCAGCGTGATCAGCGAGCAGACAGCAGGCGTGAAAATAATTGAGTAAATGCCGGCTGGTTTTTTAACCGCGCTTTTTCGCTGTAGAGTTCAATAAAGTGGCTGCGCTGCGTTTGTGCCAGTTCCAGCCTGTTGAGCAAGAGCTGGATGTTGCTGAAACGATCGGCATAACAGATTGACATCGGCCTGACCTGAATGTCTTCAGGGTTGGCGATAGCGAACCTGCCTTCATGATAGTTCAACTTGCCGGGTCTGATTTCACGGAAGCAGAAGCCCTGCTGATGAACCTGAACAAAAAAATCTGCCAGTGCTTCCAGATCAAGTTCTTCCGGTGAGATTTTCTGCACGCCAGTGCCTGGCAGCGGAAAATAAGTCGCGGCGATAAAGTCACATCCCTTAATTCTGAAGATGCTGTCGACGGTGATGGAGTCTATGCCTTTGGCGCGCAGTAGTCGGGAATTAAGATCAAACAGTTTCATCGGGGGAGCTGCAAAAAATCGCGCATCAGTCCTGGGCAGGATTCTGAACAGTGCGTTGTTATGCAGAAGCCTGGTCAGATTTTTACTGTGCTGTTCCTCAATGACCTTCGACCCTTCTACCATCTTGTTAAAATAGGTCCGGTCTATTTTATGTGTTGGGGTCTTGATCAGGATGTAGGGGCTGTCTGGTTTGCCGCCTGCCTGGGTTTTAAAGCGTTTGTGCATCCACAGATATTGGGCCGGCTGGACCCGGATGGCAGCTTCCAGTTGCTGGTTCATGTAAGTGGCATCGGCGACATCGTCATCACCAGGGAAGCTTTCCGGAAAGGGAATAAACTCTACCCGGTACGGTTGCGGCCCATTAAGTCGGTGATGGCGAACCAGCAGGACCGGGGACTGGTTGAAGCGGGCGAATCGGCTCGCGGCCGTGATGGTCGCTGCCGGGTTGCCGAAAAATGGGGCATAGACAGCATGTTCAGGCCCGTAATCCTGGTCCGGGGCATACCAGATAATGTTGTTTTTGCGTAAATGCCGGATTGTGCCGCGCAGATCGTAACGATCAAAAACCCCGTTACAGTTTTTCAGTCGTCCTTTCAGCATGAAGGCATCAAACAGGGGATTCTTGTGGGGCCGGTAGGTCACTGCGAAGGGGATCTGGATTGAAAACAGGTTGGCCGAAAAATCCAGCGTGGTGTAATGAGCACCAAGCAGTACAACGCCACGCCCCTTCTCGAGTGCAGTCTTGAGGGCATCGAAATTGATGATTTGCAGCATGTGCTGAAAGTGATGTGGATTTCTGACCCAGCCGACAGCGGTTTCGATCAGACCAATACCGTTTTCGATGAAAGTGTTGCGTACCAGTTCGGCCTGCTGCCCGGCATTCAGTTCAGGAAAGCACAGGGCTATATTGGTCGTGGTAATGTAGCGGCGCTCTTTAGCCAGACTGTGCAGAATGATTCCGAGCAGCCGGCCACAAAGCAGCCGCAACCGGAAAGGCAAATAGGCAATCAGCACCAGCAAGCCAATTCCCAGCCAGGTGGGCCAGAAAATCGGCGACAGAAAATTTGTAAAGGGTGGAACCTTAGGTTTGCTCACAGCTGTCAACAAGTTGGAATTTCCGCTCATTCTACCAGATGCGATATGCTATGATGCAGCAATTTGGGCGAAGCCGGGCACGACATGAAACTCGAAATACCAAGATTTGATAACGCGCGAATTCTGGTGCTGGGCGATGTCATGCTCGACCGGTATTGGCATGGCGCCACTTCGCGCATTTCACCCGAAGCGCCAGTTCCGGTAGTCAGGGTCGAGGATATTGCAGACAGTCCTGGCGGTGCCGCCAACGTTGCTCTGAACATTGCCGCACTGGGAGCTGCCTGTTCGCTCAGTGGCCTTGTCGGCGTCGATCGTGAAGGAGAGATCCTTAATACTGCCTTGCAGTCTGCCGGGATTCACTGTGACTTTCTTGCCATTGAAGGCAAACCCACCATCACCAAATTGCGGGTCATGAGCCGGCACCAGCAATTGATCAGACTGGATTTTGAGGAAAGATTTTCATTGAGCGAGGCGACTGGACTGCGGGATAAGTTGGCAGCTCTCTTAAAGGATCAGGATCTGGTCATACTCTCTGATTACCTGAAAGGTGCGTTGGGTGATGTCACTCAGCTGATCAGTGAGATTCGAAAAGTCGGGATTCCGATACTGATCGATCCGAAAGGTTCAGATTTCTCCCGTTATAAAGGGGCAAGTATTCTGACCCCTAATCTGCACGAATTTGAAACCATCGTCGGGGTCTGTGATACGGAAGAGATCCTGGTTTCAAAAGCGCAACAACTGATTACGGAACTTGAGTTGCAGGCCCTGCTGGTGACCCGTGGGGAACATGGCATGACACTGATTCGGCCCGGTCAGCAGGAATTGCATTTTCCGGCCCGCAGCCGTGATGTCTTTGATGTCACAGGCGCGGGTGATACGGTTATTTCAGTATTGGGTGCCGCACTGGCTGCCGGTAAGCCACTGCCGGAAGCGGTGGCGCTGTCAAATATTGCGGCAGGCATTGCCGTATCCAAAGTTGGGACGGTGGCTGTCAGTGGCCCCGAACTGCGGCGCGAAGTTCAGGCAGACAGCGATTCCGATCGTGGCATCATGAGTCGTGAGCAACTGGCCCTGGCGCTTGAGGACGCAAAAGCCAATGGGGAAAAAATTGTTTTTACCAACGGCTGCTTTGACATCATTCACGCGGGTCATGTCGGTTACCTGCAGGATGCCAGACAGCAGGGTGACCGGTTGGTCGTTGCGGTCAATGATGATGCCTCTGTGACCCGACTCAAGGGCGAAGGTCGTCCGATCAATAGCCTGGATCGTCGCATGGCAGTTCTGGCTGGACTGGAATCGGTGGACTGGGTCGTGGGGTTTTCCGAGGACACCCCCATTCCCCTGCTGGAACTGCTCAAGCCAGATGTCCTGATCAAGGGAGGGGATTACAAAATCAGCGAAGTGGTTGGTGCTGACATTGTTCAGGCTTACGGCGGCGAGGTGAAAGTCCTGTCGTTTTTAGACAACTGTTCCACCAGTAATATTGTCAAGAAAATCCGCGGCGATAACCGATAAGCTGTACTACCCTAAGCGTCTTCCAGAATAGCTTTTGCGAGCTCGACATTCTGGCGAAGATGGTCGGTATTGATGGTGCCGACGATCATGCTGCTGATGGCAGACTGGGAAAAAACCAGCTGCATGCTTTCGCGCAGAAGATCACGGCCGCTATCCCTGAGATGACCACTCATCAGCCCTTTCTTTACCAGTACACCTTTACCATGCTCCCGGGCATAATCCACCACTGCCTGATCCTGCTGTTGCAGATTGTAGGTCAGCATCACGATATCCATCAGCTCGGCTGCAAGCAGTCCGCCGGCAATGCTTTTGGTGGACATGCCGATGGCCCGTATCAATCCGCTGGACTGAAGAGCCTGTAAAGTCTGCAGGCAGTCACTGTGTTGCAGGATGGCTTCATCCTGCCCATCAGAATGGATCAGCACGATATCCAGATAGTCAGTCTGCAGACGTTTAAGGCTGCGCTCTATGCTGAGCCGGGTGTGTTGCGCAGAAAAATCAAAAACCGATTTACCCTCGACGAATTCTTCACCTACTTTAGTTGCCAGTACCCAGTCCTGTCGGTTGCTGAGCAGTTTGCCCAGGCGCTCCTCACTGCTGCCATAGGCAGGGGCCGTATCGATGAAGTTAATACCGAGTTCCCGTGCTTGCGCCAGCAGATTACCCAGGGCACGGTCATCGGGTAGTGTGAAGGTCTGCGGATATTTTACGCCTTCATTGCGGCCGAATTTGACTGTGCCCAGACCCAGGGCCGAGACGGTCAGCGCGGTGCCGGGAATCTGACGCAGGAAACTCATGACAGTCGCTCCCAGGGTGCCTGGGCGATGCCCGGAAAAGGCCAGTGGGTCAGATCAGACTGGTCTGCAGAGCCAGCCTTGATCTCATCCTGCTGAAAACGCTCAATCACCTGCTGGCCCAGATTTGGTGACAGCGTCAGTTTGCTCGGCCAGCACAGCAACAGATTTTTATGGGCATGGATACTGGCTGACTCCGGGCGCTTGCCGTTGGGCGTTAACGCTTCTGCACGGTTAATAAAAAAACTTTCGCAGGTGGCCGTGGAAAAATCCAGCCAGGGAAAGAGCTCCCTCAGTCTGGCAAGGGCAGTCTGATTCTGTTCAGCAGGACTGCGCTTGACACCGCTTTCGGCCAACTCGCCACCGAGATACCATGCGAATTTACCATCCCTGCAGGGATGAGTAGTGATGGTCAGTTCAGGTGTTGCCGTCAGCTGGTCAGCGACGCAATGCACATAGACCGGCTCCGGGAAATCATGCTTAACGATACTCATCTGCAATGGACGTAACTGCATCTGCAGCTGACCGGGCAGCCGGTTATCCGGGAAAATTTTCTGTAAGAGACCGGCACTGCCTTCGCCACTACAGATAAGATATCGTTTGGCTCGAAGAATGTAGTCCTCACCAGCGTGATGGTAATGCAGCTCCAGGATGCCGCCATCCGTATCGGTCATGCATTGCAGACGGGCCGGATCAAACAGCTTGATATCCTGCTGGTAGCGCGTGCTCAGACAGTGCAGCAGGGACGGCACATCCAGTACGATGTCCTTCAGTTCATACAGCGGACCCTGGATACGATCCCGGAAAAAATCCGGATAGTTCGACGGGTTTACGGTACTGACCTTGCCACGTAATGCCTTGCTGCCTAGAAAGGCATTGAAGCGGGAGCGCATGCTGCTGCGGGGCCACATGTAGTAATGTCTGGAAAGCACCCGGGTACCCCGCAGGTCGACACTGCCTTCCCCTTTGAGACAGGCCTCCCAGTGTGCAGGCATATCAGCGATTGCCTGGCTTGCCGCATTGAGACTGCCCGCCAGCGCATATTTGATGCCGCCATGAATCATGCCCTGGGAGGCAATGCTCTGGCCACTGCCGAGTGGATTTTTATCCAGCAGGAGGACGTCATAGGAAGCAGCTTTCAGGCGGTTAAGAATCCACAGACCGGCAATACCGCCCCCGAATATCACGGCATCTTTTTCTATGACGACTGGCATGGTCCTGTACTGAAATCCTGCGTAGGTGTCCAGCCAGGGATTATAACAGTTAACCGGCAACTCTCGCTGATCAGGCGAAGCTTTCAGCCTGCGATGAAAAAAGGTGTTTGAAACCGCCAGCATGGACAAGCCAGAAGGCCTTCCGTAATATGCGGGGCTGTGAATCGTTCCATTTATACTCTGCTTTACACGCTGGTACTGCCACTCATCTTCTTACGTTTGTGGTGGCGTTCACTGAAAGATTCCCGCTACCGGCAGCGTTGGCGTGAACGATTGGCTCTCTACCCCCCTGACCGTTTTGATACCAGCAAGCCCGTGCTGGTGTTTCATGTGGTTTCTGTCGGAGAGTTTCATGCTGCGATTCCTCTCATTCGGGCCTGCATCCAGCAAAACCCGCATTGGACCATTACCGTGACCAGCACCACCGTCACAGGCTCAGCCCGGGTGCAGGACGTGTTTGCCGACTCGGTTCAGCATTGCTATCTGCCCTGTGATACCCCCGGGGCAGTCAGGCGCTTTATCCGCGCCGTGAAGCCGCGGGTACTGGTGCTTATGGAAACCGAGCTGTGGCCTAACCTGATTCATTACTGCCATCAGCACGGCAGTCGTATTCTGTTGTTAAATGCCCGCCTGTCAGCAAAGTCCTTTGCTAGCTATCAGAAACATGCAACCCTGACGCAAAACATGCTGCTGCAGCTGGATAGGGTGGCGGCCCAGTTTGAACAGGATGCAGATTATTTTCGTCAGCTGGGTTTGCCGGATCTGGCGGTGGAAGTCGCCGGCACGATGAAGTTTGACCAGCCGCTGGACGCTGAACAGGTGAAAGCTGCCGAATTTTTCAGGTTGAACCTGAAACGTCCCGTTTTTGTTGCCGGCAGCACCCGGGAAGGAGAAGAGGCTGCAGTACTGGAGGCCTTCAAACTCATACAGCAGACTATTCCCGAGGTCCTGCTGATCCTGGTGCCGAGACATCCGGATCGGATCGCCGAAGTAAAAACTCTGCTCATGGAGCAGGGGTGGCGATTTGTACAGCGCAGTACAGAACAGGAAGTCGGCGAGCAAACCAGTATCCTGCTTGGTGACACCCTGGGAGAGATGCAGTTCTATTATGCCTGTGCTGAGGTGGCTTTCGTCGGCGGGTCACTGGTGGATACCGGCGGCCAGAACATGATTGAAGCGACGCTGGTCGGAGTGCCGGTCATTACAGGCCCGTCCTGTTTCAATTTCCAGGCGGTTTCAGAATTGCTGCAATCTGCAGGAGCCCTGATTCAGGTCAGGGATGCCAGGGAACTGGCTGAAGCAGTCCAGGGGCTCCTGCGGGACCGGGAGAGGTGTTCAGTGATGGCTGCAGCCGGTAAAAAGGTGCTGCTTGCCCAGGCCGGGGCTAGTGCCAGGCAGCTGGCACTTATTCAACAAGCCATTCATTCAAGTCAATAACATCCTGGGGGCTCAGGAGGCCGGCAGCCTGCTTCAGGTTCAGGGTGTTGATGACATAGTTGTAACGCGCATTGGCCAGATCCCGCATCGCTTGAAACAACAGCCGTTGGGCGGTCACCACATCGACGATATTGCGCGTGCCTGCTTCCTGTCCTGCCTCGGTGGCTTCCAGCTGGCTCTGTGCGGACAGCACGGCCTGCTGTCTGGCGGCAATGGTGAGAACATCATTTTCAACATTGCGGTAATTGTTGCGGATATCCTGAGTGCTTGTTCTTTCAGTGCGCAGCAGGGACTCTTCACTGGCATTGACATTATAGAGGGCCTGGCGGACACGGGCGCGATTCAGCCCCCCCTGGAAGAGAGGAATGGAAAGGTTCAGGGTGATGTTGCTGTTTATTGAGATCGCATCCGCGGCACCGGGTGTGAGGTTGAAAAACGAGATCCCGCCGGACTCATTCCAGTTGTAGCCGGCACTCAGATCAAGGGTTGGGAACATGGCGGCGCGTGCAGCATCGGCTTCATATTCCCGTGATGCCAGGGTTTGCCGGGCGGCGATAATATCGAGATTGCTGTTATCTGCAATGGAAACCCAGTCTTCCATGGAGTCCGGAGTCAGTGACTCGATGGGAAAGCTGTCATCCAGGCTGGCGACATCATTATGGTCTTCGCCGGTGATGGCTTCCAGCGCCTCATAGCGCTGGTTCAGCGTGTTTTCTTCAACGAGCAGATTTACTCGGGCCAGATCATAGGAGGCCCGGGAGTCATACACGTCGGTAATCGGCACCAGACCGACATCATAGCGTTCCTGGGCCTGCTCAAGAATTCGCGCACTGGCTTCCAGTTCGGCTTGAAAAGTAGCCAGGTTGTCCTGACTGCGCAGCACATCAAAATAGGCATTGGATACCCGCAGGATAAGCTCCTGTTCGGAGCGAGCCAGGCTGGTGGCGGCCGCCTGGTCGGCAATCAGAATAGACTGATAGGAGTACCAGGCTTCAAAATTCAGCAGGTTCTGGGAGATGCTCAGGCCATAACCTTTGGAGTTGAAACCATTGGCATAGGAATAGGCGGGAATAAATCCGTCTACTCCGGGACCCTGAGCCAGTCGTCCGGTATTGGCGGTCACGGTGACCGAGGGCAGCAGCTGGGAGCGACCCTGAGCAACATTGGTATGGGTGGCATTGAACTCAGCTCGGGCCTGCCGGATCTGTGGGTCGTTGTCAGCCGCCAGGTTAAAAATGTCCAGCAGATCCTCCGCATGGGCATGACCGGGACCAGCAAAACCCAGTGCCGTGACAAGTAAAAAGCGTGAAAAGCCGGGAATCCTGCCCGCAACAATCTTCTTCATGATCTTTTCCATTCGCGTAAGTAGAGAAGTAATGCTGATTTGGTTGACTTGTTATAAAATCACGGCGAATCATACCACAGTTTTGGTGCATACGAAGTAAGCATACCAGCTGAATGGATGCTTACCAGCACCTTGATCAGGCTTGTGCAAAGCGAGTGTTTGGATTAAGGTTTTGCTGATTACTTGATGTTGTAGTTGGATTTGTCACTCTATGAATCTAAAAAGACTTTATTCCATTGATTTAAGTGCCCAAATGGCAGTCTGCGATGCCAACTACATCAAAATTCTCCAGATTTTGCCCAGATACGGCATGGGCGTCCGCCGCGAAATCTGCTTTACTCCACAGTTTTCTTTCAGCATGAAACCGGACGCTTGCCCCAGTACGGTGATAGAAGTCATAGAACGGTTCAAATACACCAGCACTGTTCGCATAAGCCATAGCATGCCAGCATCTGCTATCCCCTTTAAAGCCCCTGAAATGTTGATCAGGATGTACCACGATGCCAAGACCGCAGAGGTCATTTCCTATCAGCAGGTGCGCTATATCAAGGCCAGATATGAACTGCCCAACAGCAATATGTATCAGGCAGATGAAAAAGAGCAGATAAATTTTTTACTGAGTGAATGGTTGAGTTATTGCCAGCGTGAAGGCTTGTGTACGAGTCAGGCGCTTGCAGAGATATTCACAACAAGAACGGCGGCCTGAGCAGGACTTACTTTTGGCAACCAGCAACGACCAGAACGAAAGCTACCGGCTGATTCAGATTACTGATTCGCATCTGTTTGTGGATGAATCCACGGAACTTGTGGGCATGAACTGCCAGGAAGGTTTCGTCGATGTGGTGGAACTGGTGAAGGAACATGAGTCCGAAATTGATGCCATTCTCTGTACCGGGGATATTGCCCAGGATGCCAGCGTTGAGGCCTACAGGCGTTTTGCTGCCAAGATAGCCGAACTGGAAGCACCACAGCTCTGGATCCCCGGCAATCACGATCTGATAAAAAAAATGCGCACGGCGCTGGGCGCCAATAACCCGGCCCTGCAAAAAACCATGCGTCTGGGAAACTGGGGCATCATCATGATGAATTCCTGTGTCGAGGGTTCAATTTTTGGCATGTTGAGTCCCGAAGAGCTCGACTTTCTGGAAAAGACCATCACAGACTTCCGGCAGGAAGAACGGTTTACCCTGATCGCGATTCACCATAATCCGGTGCCGGTGAATGCAGAGTGGCTGCAGAACCACTCTTTGCAGAACACGGAAGCATTTTTTAAAATCGTTGATGACTATGACAAAGTCAAAGGTGTAGTTTTTGGTCATATTCATCAGGACTTTAAAGTATCCCGAAAAAATGTGCTGATGCTGGGTGCGCCATCAACCAGTATCCAGTTTCATCCCGAGCATGATTACTTTTCGCTGGACAAGGAAAATCCGGGTTATCGCTGGCTAAGTCTGCATGGGGATGGCACGATTGGCACCGGTGTAAGACGCGTTATTGGCAAGAAATACAAACTGGATTTACGCAGCAAGGGCTATTGAACCGCTATCCTGTCCATGACTGAAGATGAAAGCCCGAGCACTCGTCTGATTTATCTGCATGGATTCAACAGTTCACCTGACTCTAACAAAGCACAGTCTCTACAGCGTTATATCAAGCAGCAAGCACTTCAGGAGAAAGCAGCGCAGTGTTTCGAGTTACTGGCGCCGGCCTTGCCCTATAAGCCGGTCGAGGCGATCAGCCTGCTTGAAGAGCTGCTGGCGGATAAAGCTGGCAACACAGTTTTAATGGGCAGTTCCCTGGGAGGGTATTACAGTATTTATCTGGCGCAGAAATACCCGGTTAAAGTCGTTCTGATCAATCCGCTGGTGAGCCTGCCTATTGGATTTGCGGAAGCATTCCCGGGCAGCTATACCAATCCCTACAGCGGACAGGATTTTGAAATACTGCCTGAAGATGTCCGCTTTCTGCAGGAACTGGAAGTCAGCGACATCAGCCGGCAGGAAAACTTTCTGCTGCTGGCGGAAACCGGCGATGAGGTGCTGGACTACCGGCAGGCAGTGGCCAGCCTGCCCGGGGCAAGGCAGATCATTCTGCAGGGAGGCAGCCACAGGTTTGAAAATTTTGAAAGCGTATTGCCGGAGATTATCCAGTTTGCCGGACTTTTGCCTGACAGAGGCAAGGGAAATAAAGGAGAAGAAACACACTAATGAGTAAAGACTATAACTCGGATTCCATTGAAGTCCTTAGCGGACTGGACCCCGTCAGAAGACGGCCCGGCATGTATACGGATACGACGCGCCCCAACC
>CAZKJY010000019.1:0-12095 GCA_964553165.1 uncultured Enterobacteriaceae bacterium | reverse complement strand
CAGAGCTGGAAAATCTGGGTGCCGAGCTTTCAATGACCGAGCGTCGAGCCGATGCGGCCACCTACGATGTGCTCGACTGGCTGAAGTGTGAATATGTCAAAGAGCATATTGGTGAAGAATATGAAGGCACCGTCACCACGGTGACCAGCTTCGGCCTGTTTGTGCAACTGGATGATCTTTATGTGGAAGGCCTGGTCCATGTGACCGCGCTGCACAATGATTACTACCATTTTGATGCCACTGCCCATACCCTGACCGGGGAGGCCACAGGCTTTCAGTATCAGATGGGCGACAAGGTTCATGTGATCGTGGCGCGGGTTGATCTGGATGACAAGAAAATCGACCTGCAACTAACCGGCAACCGCAAGAGCGCTCGGGCTGCCAAACAAATCCCCAAACGGCAACGTTCCGGTAAAACACGGGATCAGAACCGTAAAAAGCAGTCCCGAAAATCAAGAAAACGGCGTTGAGGCAACCCGCATGAAACAGGAATGGGTTTTTGGCATTCATACGATCAGCGCACTTCTGAAACACAAACCGGAACTGGTCCAGAAAGTCTTTGTACAAAGTGGGCGTCTGGATGAGCGCATCTCCTCAATCACTGATCAATGCAACAGCCTGGGCCTGCCGGTGGAAGTCCTGGACAGGGTTGAACTGGATCAGAAAGCCCAGGGCGTCCACCAGGGGGTGATTGCCCTGTGCACGGAAATCAAACTCGAATACGACGAGCATTACCTGACAAAGCTGCTGGACAGGCTGCAGCACCCCCCTCTGCTACTGATTCTTGATGGCGTCACCGATCCCCACAATCTCGGCGCCTGTATCCGCTCAGCAGAAGCGGCCGGCGCCGATGCGGTGATTATCCCAAAAGACAAATCTGCCCAACTCAATGCCACGGTGCGCAAAGTGGCCTGTGGTGCCGCAGAAATCCTGCCGCTTATCACCGTCACCAATCTCGCGCGTTGTCTGGAAGCCCTCAAGAAACGTGGAGTCTGGCTGATGGGTGCCGCCGGAGAGGCTGAGAAATCACTCTACACGGCCGACCTGAAAGGCGCCATCGCGCTGATACTGGGGGCAGAAGAGAAGGGCCTGCGCCGCCTGACCCGGGAACACTGTGACCAGTTACTGGCCATCCCCATGCAGGGGGAGACCAGTTCGCTTAATGTGTCAGTGTCTGCTGGGGTCTTTTTATTTGAGGCGCTTAGGCAGAGGATGTCCTAGTTCCAGCTCCCCGCCGCTATTGCGCTGGTAATCTCATCGTTAAAGCAGCTTCCTATCTTGCTCATTTACTGCTTTGTAAATTCCGCCGATAGGAAGCTACTTTGCCTCGATCTTACTGCGCTCATTACGCGGCCTATTTCAATTGAAATGGCTGAAATTACCTTGCGACCCCATTGAAGAGGTTTGCAGGTGACCTTTAAACCGGACTGGAAACCCAGCAATTAGTTGCATCCAGGCCCCAATATCACTACAATTCGCCCTCTTTTTAACTCCTTGTCTTATCGCAGCGGCAAATAGCCATAAGCTCCACAATGAGCGCTGACGGAAGACTGCCAAACCGTGAGGAGCATTATGCGACACTATGAAATAGTATTTATGGTGCATCCCGACCAGTCTGAACAGGTCCCCGGGATGATCGACAAATACAGTGCACTGGTCAAAGATGGTGGTGGTTCTGTCCACCGTGTCGAAGACTGGGGCCGCCGCCAGCTTGCCTACCCGATCAATAAAATTCACAAGGCCCATTATGTGCTGATGAATATTGAGTGCGGCGCGGAAACCCTGGAGGAAATCTCCACCCTGTTCCGCTATAACGACGCCGTGATTCGTGATCTGGTCATCAAACGCAAAGGCGCCATCACTGAAATGTCTGAAATCATGAAAGCCGAGAATGAAAGCCGCGAGCGTAAAGCACGGGCCTCTCAGCGCGTTCAGGAAGAACAGGATGATGACGATTACGATGACGACGATGACGAAATAGATGAGGCTGAAGAAGAAGCCGAAGCAGCGAGCAACTAAGCGAATAAATTTGGAGAATCATTATGGCCCGTTTTTTTAGACGTCGACGCTACTGCAAATTTACCGCTGAAGGCGTCAGTGAAATTGATTACAAGGATCTGGATACCCTTAAAGCCAATATCAGTGAAACCGGCAAGATCGTGCCCAGCCGCATAACCGGGACCAAAGCCCGTTATCAGCGCCAGCTGGCAACTGCGATCAAACGCGCCCGTTACCTGGCTTTGATCCCTTACACGGATTCACACGAAGTTTAATACCTTAGGGGAAAGCTGATGCGAGGCCTGGCGGAATATGTGATGCATAGCCGCAGCCGAGCGATCATTTTCGTACTGCTGAGCGGCTTCATCCCCATGGTTTACTGCCTGAGCGCGGCAGTCGTCGGATTGATTAATCTGCGCAAAGACGCTCGAGAAGGTTTGATGATTCTGCTGTGGTCGATGATCCCGGCAGGATTTTACTGGGTTGTCGGCGATAGCACGCCGGTAATGCTGATGCCAGGGGTCGCCATACTGGCCCAGGTTCTCAAAAAGAGTGAGTCCTGGTCCAGGGTTGTCATGGCAGGGACGGTCCTTGCCCTGTTTATCCAGCTGAGTCTGGTGTGGCAGCAAGGCTACGTCAGCCAGCTGACGGCAATCGTCGAAGAGGCGATCATCCTGCAGCAGAGTCAGGGGGCAATCATGCCCTACTCGGCTGAACAGCTGGTTGCCCTGTTGTTGAGTTTTTACGGGGCTTATCACTTTGCCACCATTCTTTCATGTCTGGTGCTGGCACGGTGGTGGCAGGCGGCCCTGTACAACCCGGGTGGTTTTAAGAAGGAATTTCAGGCGCTCAGGCTGGAACCTGGCTTTGCGATTCTTTTGACAGGCCTGATGATTGCGGGCCTGGCTGATATGGAGCCGCTGGATGCCTGGATTTCGATCATGAGCATCCCGCCCATGCTGGCTGGTGTGGCATTGATGCACTATGTGGTCAACCATAAAAAGCTGGGTTCAGGCTGGCTGATAGCAGGTTATCTGCTGGTGTTCTTTTTCATGCCAGCACTGGCTTTGCTGGGACTGGCAGACAGTGTACTAAATGTAAGAAAACGCATTGCCGAGCGCTGAGAAGCCGGCAAGAGGTGAGGTTAAAAACATGAACGTAATACTTTTGGAAAAAGTCGGAAAAATCGGCGATGTCGGTGATCAGGTTGAGGTCAAATCCGGCTATGCCCGGAACTATCTGTTTCCTTTTGCCAAGGCAGTGCCGGCAACCAAGGAAAATGTCGCTGAATTCGAAGCGCGTAAAGATGAGCTGATGAAAGCGGCTGCGGACAAACTTGCTGCTGCCAAAGCCCGTAGTGAGAAACTCAGCGGCGTGGTCATTACCATTGAAGCCAATGCCGGCGATGAAGGCAAACTGTTTGGTTCCATTGGCACGCGTGATATCGCCGCAGCCCTGACCGAAGCCGGCCATGACGTGGAGAAAAGTGAAGTCCAACTGCCTGAAGGGGCTCTGCGCTCAACTGGCGAATTTGAAATCAGCCTGTCGCTGGGCTCAGAAATCACTGCCGAGATTACCCTGAAAATCGTCGGCACTGACGCCCCGCAGGAAACCGTTGCCGCCATGGAAGAACTGGAAGGCAAGGAAGCAGCTGCTGAACTAGAAGAAGCGGCTGAAGAATCTGCAGTAAAAGATTCCTAATAACCGGATCTTTGCAGTCAAGTAGAGAGAAGATCAAAAGTCTTCTTTCTACTTATTTAATACCGAAAAAAAGAGGACCAATGGTCCTCTTTTTTTTGCTTAAAAAATTAAAGATTAATTACCGCCAAAGAACCCGGTAACCGCCTGCGGATCCCGGTTGTGCGTATAGATAAGCCTAGAGTTGAAGTTGGTGTTATCAAAACCAAAGACTTCGAACAGGGCTTCGAAATGGCCACCCTGATCAGCGGGCTGTTCCAGGCTTTGCTGGATCTGAGTGAGCACGTCGGGATTACTGACCTGTTGCGCAATGTTGATCAGGCTCTCATCACGCATGCCGGCTATCATGCTGATCTGACGTCCGTTGGGGGAAGGAAAGCTGGCCAGCATACTGTAATCCTTGTAGGAATCACCGCCGGAGAGTCCTGAACTGCTGACATAGTATTCTCCCGTCTCCAGGTTGCTTAATTCGTCGTAGGTTGAGCCGATTGTGAGCTTGGAGCCGGCAAACATCAGCGTGGCCAACTCCTGCAGACCACTCAGATAACCCAGATAGATAATATGGTTATTGGCCAGATCTGCTGTACTGTAATCCGATACCATCTTGACACTGATACGTCCCGGACTGACCCCCCGCAGCGGACCGGTGAGCACCTGTGTGAGGGCATAGGCACTCGATGTCGGAATGTAGTTGAGACCCAGGTCATAGTAGGCAGCCGAGCCATCTACACCGACATCCTGTAAAAAGCGGAGTTCCTCAGCGGAATTCACATCAAATTCGCGCACCAGTCTGGCGACATCACCCTGGGCGTTAACTTCGCCGAATATATAGTAGTCTCCGACCAGTATCAGGATCGGCGTCTGATCATCCATCAGTTCCTGCCAGGGGCTCAAACTGGCAAGCTGTGAGGTGGTAGAGACTTCTTCATCAGCACCGGTGAACTGGAAAGCCAGGTTCAGCAGCAGTAGAACTATTGCCAGCGCGGCAAACCAGAATGTCAGGGTTTCTCGCGTGCTGTCCGTACCACTTTCGGCAAGCTTGCCAGCTTCTGCTTCCTTCGCAGGGATGGCCGTCAGGATGTACTGGCCTTTGGGGATATCGAGGCGGTACTTCTCCTGTTTGCCATATTTGGTAAAGTACGCTGCCAGCTTGTTACGCAGGTGGTAAATGTGGACGCGTACAATGGAATCCTTGCCGACATCAAAATCAGGATCACGCCCGAGCACATCAATGGCAATGGCGACCTCTTTCGGGCTGTTGCCTGCAATGGCGCACTCGGCCAGATACTGGAGAATTTCACTGTAGGTACGAGAGCGACCCAGTTCGCCGCTATTGATAATACGCTGAACCAGTGCTTGCAATTCTTCAGGACTGATGGTGCTCATGCCGGGCAGTTCAAAATTTTGAGAAGACGCGCATTGTCGCGCATTCAACAGAAATTGCAAGGATGATTTTTAACGTTAACAACCAGTCGTGGTACTTGCCTATCAGGCTGTTTAACACACATTTAACAGCCAACAAGTACCTGAAAATCAGCAAGTTATGCATTGCAATCTGAAAACTCAAGACCTCCTGTCCTTTGTCAGCCCTGGGCATCATTATCCCCCGCCATATTGCTGCAGCAGCTGTCAACCAAGACATTATTAACGTTAACAGCTGCTGGTCTTAGCCACAGGAATTGACAGGGACAACCCAAATTTCATCCTGCCTGGAAACTTATGCAAATAGGCGTCAGCAGGGCTGAATGCCTGCTTACACAACGAATGAACTGGATTTTCCAGAAGAAGGCTGTGTCGCGAGGGTAGTTAAAAAAAAAGTCCCGGTTATGAGTTGAAGGCTAGCCGGGACTCTAAATAAGCTGGCAATGGAATCCGGGGGGCGAATGCACAAGCTACACTTTTTACGATTAAAACTGGTACCTGACTCCTAGCCTGAAGGCTCTTGGTTCGGTCGCACGACTCATCGTGCAATTGGTGAGATCACAATCAATATCTTCCGACGTCAGGCCAGCCGGGTCGAATCCAGCCACATAAGCTGGATAGTAGTACTGGATTTCCTTGCCCTCGCGGTCGAACAAATTGATCACTTCCAGGAACACGGTGGCATTTTCCCAATGGTAGGCGGTCCGGAAATTGGTGGTTGTCAGTGATTCACCCCGACGTGAATTGGCAGCATCCAGGGCATAGGGGCCAAGGTAGCGGACTCGCAGACTGGCATCCCAGGTATTCCGGGTGAGCGTAATACCAAACTGTGCTGCCTCTTCCACCGCCTGTTCAACATGTGTCCCGTCTGGATTGTTGACATAACGAGCATCACTACTGGTAAACACAGCATCAATACCTAACCAGTCAGAAGGCTGCCAGAACATCGTCAGTTCCAGACCATCACGCTCGGAAGCGCCTTTCGGCTCGACGGAGTTGGAATCCCCGACAAAGATCAGTTCAGAATCCTGATCCAGCCACCAGTAGGCAGTCGTAAATTTGAAATCCCCCAGGCTCAGGCGCGCACCAAACTCATGACCTGTCCCCGTGGAAATACCGTCGATGGGATTGGTGGTGTTAACTACACCGCGACCATCATTAGAATGAAAGCCCCGCCCCCAGTTGGCATAAATATCCAGGTTCTCAAGTGCTGTCCAGGCTGCGCTCAGTTTAGGGGAGAATTTACCATCCGTCTTGCTGCCTTCTGCACTGGTCAGGTTTAGAGCTGTGATATCGAAATCATAATAATCATAACGCAGGCCCCCATTCACTCTGAATGTGCTACTGGCATACCAGGTGGCATCAACATAGGGACCAAGCGACATTTCCTTGACCTTGTTTTCAGCAATTTCGCCAACAAATGCTCCTGCTTCATATTGTTCAACTCCAATGCGGCTGCCGTCATCGTAGCGGAAATTCAAGCCAGTGCTCACTTCCCAGGCGCTGCTGTCCAATAGATCCCTGGCCAGAGTCGCCCCGACAATCCAGCGCTTGTCGAACTGGTTGATCTGGGCGTCATAGGTCGGGTTGGAGGACATGGTCCAGTCATAGTACTGGCCATAGACGTTAGCATGCCAATCAGCTCCTGCAAGATCAGCGCCCAGGATATACCGGGTGGTCTCACCCTCCGCCGTTGAATCAAGACTGCAGAATGCATCCGGACAGACCGCAGAACCAATCACCCGTTCGGGAATCTGCTCAGTTGGATCCCAGGTCGAGTGATAAGCTGAAAAGGTATAGGCTGCCTGGCCAAAGTCTGTGTCCCTGAGATATTTAGTCCATACAGATTTATGATCCAGATTCTCACTGTGTCCCCAGGAACCGTTGAAATTCTTATACTCACCAATGACCGTCAATTCCCCTTCGTTGATTTCCTGGCTGAAACCACCCACATAGCGATGCCAGCCGTGCTCTCCCCACTCGCCAGATACGAAGGGGCGCTCCAACACATTGATGGTATTGATAAACGAAGCGCCTGCCAGGGAAAAATCACCCAGATCGGCATAGTAAGGCCCCTTGCGGTAGTCAATGCCTTCGACTGTTTCCGGGATTATGCCGTTGACGTCCAGGTAGCCCTGCCCGTGGCCATGCGTACGCAGGTTCAATGGAATGCCATCCACATGCACGCTGTAATCGGTGCCGTGATCCAGATTGAAGCCACGCAGGAAATACTGATTTGCCTTGCCACTGCCGGAATGCTGCACCGCCACCATCCCGGGCATGGACTCAAGCAATTCTGCCGTTTTCACCAGCGGACGGATCAACAGGTCAGCACCTCCAACATAGCCCTGACTGGCTGATTCCGCCGTGCCGACCAGGTCTGTGTTGCGCCCAAAGATGACCACCTCCTGGATCTCACCGGTCTGCGCCAACCCAAGTGCCGGCGACAGAAAGGAACCGCAAAGCAGTGCAATGCTGCCAGCCAGTCGCTTCGGTTGAGAACTGACGAATGGTTTCAAATGTTTCATGCCTATCTCCCAAGTTTCCTGCAGCAGCACGACAAGTCCTGCTTGCCAGGCAATGTAACCCAGTTCGCCCTGGACTGGATGTAATTAACTGTTCCTGAACGGTTTATGACTTGTTAACGGCGCGTTAACAGTGGGGAAGCAATGTGCAAGGCGTTGATTCTATTTCTGCACAGCCACATTGCCGGGATCTCGTCTGGCTGCCGGAGTGGCACTGCGCAGGGTATTCCCATGGCAGTCACTGAAACGACCGCCTGGGCACGAATAAAAATCAACTCATTCCGGGGCACAGACGCTATATAATGCTTCCTTCAATTCTGACCAGGCATACTGCTCAAGCATGATGGCATTAATCAGTTCATTAATCGGTGGCCTGGGCCTGCTGTTAATCGGCATGTCCCTGATGACGGATGGTCTGAAACTGGCGGCCGGCAATACCCTGCGCGATATGCTGGCCCGGGGGACAGACACCCGGGGACGCGGGCTCTTTTCCGGTTTTCTGATTACCGGCATTGTGCAGTCTTCCAGTGCCGTGACCGTTGCCACCATTGGTTTTGCCAACGCTGGCATGCTCAGTCTGGAAAAGGCGGTGTGGGTGATCTACGGTAGCAATGTCGGTACCACCATGACTGCCTGGATCGTCGCCCTGGTCGGATTCCAGATCAGCATGGAAGCGCTGGCGCTGCCCCTCATCGGCATCGGCGCCTTGCTGAAACTGAGCGGTGCAGATTCGCGTCGCGCATCCTTTGGGCTGGCGCTGGTGGGTTTCGGCCTGTTGTTCCTGGGAATCGGCGTACTGAAGGACAGCTTCGAGTCACTCGGCGCTTCTTTTTCCTTTCCGGCGCTGGAACAACTGGGTGTGCTGAATATCCTGCTCTATGCCGGGCTTGGCTTTCTGCTGACTACCGTCATGCAATCGTCCAGCGCATCCATGGTCATTGCCCTGAGTGCCACACAAGGGGGGCTGATCGAAGTGAATGCCGCTGCGGCCGTGGTTATTGGCGCCAACCTCGGCACCACGACTACCGCGCTACTGTCCGTTTTTGGCGCAACTTCTACCGCCAAACGTGTGGCCATGAGCCATGTTGGTTTCAATCTGATAACGGCCATCGTTGCCCTGTTCCTGCTGAGTCCCATGCTCTGGCTGGGCAACCTGATCCAGGAGCTGTTTAATCTGCAGGCCTCACCTGCCATGAGCCTGGCGATTTTTCACAGCGTTTTCAATATCGTCGGTGTCCTGCTGATGTGGCCGATTTCGTCCCATCTGGTGAACTATCTCTCATCGCGATTCATCACCACAGATGACAAGGCTGCACAGCCCCAGTTTCTGGACAAAAATGTCCTCACCCTGCCCTATCTGGCGATTGACTCCCTCAGTCTGGAGGTCAAGCGCATCTCTGCCATGAGCCTGGATTACATCCTCAGCATCATGGATGCCGGCAGGGAAGTTGAAACCCCGGGACCCATCCGCGAACTCAGCAAGACCATAGCGGCCTATGCCGTAGAACTGAACAGCACCTCACTGACGCCCTTTCTCGCCGAAGTCCTTGGCAATCTGGTCGAAGCCATGCAGGAGTTTCTGTTCGCACTTGATCTGAGTGATGAAATCAGGGATTTACAGGATGTCCAGAAACAGACCGGTCTGAATACTGAAATAAGAACCGAAGCCCTCAAATTCACCAACACCGTGCAGGACTTCCTTTCACGGACTTCGCAGACAGTGACAGAGCCTCAGCAAACGGCGCCGAATTATGACGACATTGAAATCGCTTACCGGGTTTTCAAAAAAGTCATCATGCATCAGGCTGCAACCGGCAGTATTCCCCTGTTCCAGATGGACTCCCTGCTTCAGGATGCCAATGCCACCAAGCGCTGCTGCCGTCATCTGTCCAAAGCCCAGCGACGCCTGCTATTGGTGCAGGAAGCCCTGCAGCAGAATGCTGCCGGAGAAGTCACGCCCAGTACTGTTCCCGAAGCCACCAATCTTGCCATGTTGCAGGAAGCCAAGGAAAAGCTGGAGGACCCGACAAGAGAGCGAACACCGCCAGCCTGATAAAAATTGCAGAGATGTTTAAAAGCATCTTTTGCTCATGGATTGGTTTATCTTCTAAGACCGTCTGGTGACAGGATGTCACCAGCCGAGTCTGTACAGGGACGTACGCTTTTTGGCGTGTCTTAGAAGATAAACCGAGCAATGAGCTATTGCGAAAAAACTGAACAGGGTCGCTGTTTGTCCAGCTGTCTGGGATTTACCGATGCAGTGAGTTACCATTACCAGCCCAGCCGGATTTAAGAAAAAATTGACCCGTGATGTCCGAAGTCCCTTCCAATCAACCTCGCAGCCTTGATACCACACTGGGGAATACCACCAGTCTGAAGATTCCGCCACATTCCATTGATGCCGAGCAGGCGGTGCTCGGTGGGCTCATGCTGGACAACAGCGCCTGGGATGACGTGTCGGATGTGCTGATCGACAGTGATTTTTACCGCAAGGAACACGGCATCATTTACAAGGCCATGCAGCGACAGGAAGATGCCGGCAAGCCCATCGATCTGGTGACCCTGGCCGAGGTGCTGGATCATCTGAACCAGCTTGATGCAGCCGGAGGCGTTGACTATCTGGGTGAACTGGCCAGCAACACCCCCAGTACCGCCAATATTATGGCCTATGCCCAGATCATCCGGGAGCGCGCCATCCTGCGCCGCCTGATCAGTACTGCAGCGCAGATTGCAGACTCTGCCTACAACCCGGAAGGACGTGACAGCTCGGAACTGCTGGACCTGGCTGAACAGCAGGTCTTCAAGATCGCTGATGAACGTCCCAAGGATGGTGGCCCCCAGGCTATCGATCCGCTGTTGAAAAAAGGGCTGGACCGGCTGGAAGAATTATTCAACACCCAGGGTAACCTCACCGGCATTACCACTGGCTTCAAGGACCTGAACACACAGACTTCCGGCCTGCAGAAATCAGACCTCATTATTGTCGCAGGCAGACCGTCAATGGGTAAAACCTCCTTTGCCATGAACATGGTGGAAAACTATCTGCTGGCTGAGGAAGAGCCCTTGCCCGCGCTGGTCTTCAGCCTGGAAATGCCGGCAGAAAGTCTGGTCACGCGTATGCTGTCTTCCATCGGCAAGGTGGATCAGACCCGTATGCGTAACGGCAAGCTGCTCGAAGAGGACTGGCCCAAGCTGACCAACGCCATTAACAAACTGACCGGCAAGCCGCTGTACATAGATGACACGGTTGGTCTCAATCCCACCGAAATGCGTGCCCGCGCCCGCCGCATTGCCAAGGATCACAACAACAGAATCGGCGTCATCATGGTGGATTATCTGCAGTTGATGCAATTGCGCAGTAACACGGAAAACCGGACCGGCGAAATTTCTGAAATTTCCCGCAGCCTGAAACTGATGGCGCGTGAGTTTGAATGTCCGGTGATTGCCCTCTCCCAGCTCAACCGCTCTCTGGAACAACGACCCAACAAGCGTCCTGTGATGTCAGATCTGCGCGAGTCCGGCGCCATCGAACAGGATGCCGACGTCATCATGTTTGTTTACCGGGATGAAGTCTATGACGAAGATACCGAGCACAAAGGCGTGGCGGAAATCATCATCGGCAAACAGCGTAACGGTCCCATCGGCACCTGTAATCTGAGTTTCATCGGCAAATACACCCGTTTTGAAAATTACATGCCAATGAGTGCCGAGCAGAACTTCGGTGGCGTGTCCGGTTTTGGCTCCTACGGTAACGATGCCGGAGACTTTGACGAGTGATCCACCGGGTCAGAGCCAGCATCAGTTTTACTGCCTTGCGTCATAACCTGAGTGTCGCCCGCCAGTTCGCCGGCAAACGTAAACTGCTCGCTGTCATCAAAGCCAATGCTTACGGACATGGTTTGATTCCCGCCGCTGAAGCACTCGCCGATGCCGATGCCTACGGCGTGACTGAGATCAATGAAGCCGAGCAACTGGCTGCTTCGGAGCCAGGCCTGCCCATCGTCATTCTGCAGGGCATCATCGAGGAAAGTGATATTCCTCGCATTGCCCAAGGCGGCTTTCAAGTTGTCGTGCATCGTGAACAGGACCTGCATTGGCTGGAAAATCACCTGGACAAACATCCCCCGGCAGCCCCCTTGACCTTCTGGTTAAAAATGAATTCCGGCATGGGACGCCTGGGCATTCAGCCCGACAAGTTTATCAAGGCCTATCATCGGCTGAAGAAGAAATCATGGTGCCACGAGGTCATTCTCATGACCCACCTTGCCAGCGGCAATCTGCTGTAGGGTATGACCGTGCGTGCCGCGTGCCTGATACCCGACAAACAATACACAATGCGCCGGATCGGCGAGCATGGCTTTGAGATAGTTGACGATGCGCCCGCCAGCCGCCATACCGCTGGCAGCTATTACCACGGCTGGTTGGCGGGTTCTGGCCAGAAAACCCACGGTC